>CAZAYQ010000218.1:0-2628 GCA_964489345.1 uncultured Clostridia bacterium
TTTCGCGATTAGGTACATAGCAGGCTCCATCACCAATGTATTTGCTCCCTCTGGTCGCATACATTGGGATTGCGCTGCATCTGACCTTCCACTGTTTTTTCTGCGCAAGCTTGAAAAAACAGGGATAGGTCATAAACACAAAAATGGCCTGGAGGCCATTGTTGTGAAGCATTAATATGCATAAAAGGGGTATTGGGAATATATTTGGTTATCGGGGGGGATAACCACAATAATTATAGCAAACATGAAAATATTATGCAAGCCTTTTTTACAAATTTCGACATCTAAAGAGAATATAAGGGTTGGTATTTTCTGCCACCTCCTTTGCTTTTAGACAAGGGCAGCAAAATTAATAGAGGAGTTCATATGTTAATATATTTGGATAACAGTGCAACAACAAAGCTAAGGGCCGAAGTAATGAAAGAAATAACAGATGCAAATGAAAATTTATACGGGAATCCTTCTTCACTGCACAGGATGGGGCTTAATGTTGAAAAGAAAATTGATGAAGCCAGGAAATTTTCAGCCAGACTTATAGGTGCAAAAGCACAGGAAATTTATTTTACCGGGGGAGGAACAGAAAGCAACAATATTGCAATTTTCGGACACCTGTCAAACTTAAACAAAGACAATAATATTATCACCACTAAAATAGAACACCCTTCTGTCTACAATGTTTTTAAGCAATTTGAAGATAGGTGCCAAGTTAAGTATCTTGATACGGACGGGAAGGGCAGGATAAACATTGAGGAATTAAACGATATGGTGGACGAGAACACTCTTCTCATATCAATTATGCATGTTAACAATGAAATAGGAACAGTAGAGGACCTGGAGAAAATAGCTGCAGTAATAAAAAGAAAAAACAAAAATGTCAGACTCCATGTTGATGCAGTTCAATCTTACGGAAAAATTAAAATTGATGTACGCAAAGTTCCATTTGATACATTATCCTTCAGCAGCCATAAAATCCATGGACCTAAGGGTGTGGGAGGACTGTATATCCGGGGGACTTTAAAGATTAGTCCTTTAGTATACGGGGGAGGCCAGGAGCGAGGAATCCGGCCGGGAACCGAAAACACAACAGGTATTATTGGATTTGGAAAAGCTTGTGAATTGATTTATGACAATTTCAATGAGGAAGCAAATAAACTTTCCAGCTTAAAAGACATATATGTAAAAAGGCTTAAAGAAATTGATGATATAAAAATAAACAGCCCTGAAGACGGAGCCCCTCATATTATTAATGTATCTTTTAAAAACGTGCCGGGTGAAGTACTTGTTCACTATTTGGAAGGCAGGGATATTTATGTTTCCACCGGCTCGGCCTGCTCTTCAAAATCAAGGGATAACAGGATATTGGATGCAATAAAACTGGGTGAGGAATACCGGGAAGGGACTATACGCATCAGCCTTGGTCATTTTAACAGGCCTGAAGAAGTAGAATACGTAATTGATAATATTAAACAATCAGTGAAAGATATAAGAAGCATAATTAAGAGAGGATAAACATGTACAATATAGCTGCAGTAAGTTTTGGAGAATTATATTTAAAAGGGAAAAACAGGGGGTCTTTTGAACAAAAGCTCATTGACCGGATTAAATATGCTCTGAAAGAATTTAAGGATGTATCCGTATACAAAGATTCAGGCAAGCTGTTTGTAGAAAGCAAAAATGAAGATGATATGGATAAGATCGTTGAGAAATTAAGAAAAATTTTCGGCATATCTCTTATAAGCCCCTCCATTAAAACGACCAAGGATGTAGATATAATTATTGAAAAAACAATTGAACTTTTTGGATACTTATTAAGCAGGCAGGATATAAAAACTTTTAAAGTGAAAACCAAGAGAAGTGACAAGGGTTTCCCTTATAAATCAATGGATTTCAGCGCCTTAACGGGGGGTAAAATCCTGGAGAATTTCGGCTCTGTAAATGTTGATGTCCATAATCCTGATGTAGAAATTTTTATTGATATAAGAAAAACCTGCTACATATCTTCAGAAAAGATTAAAACTCTTGGAGGACTGCCTGTAGGCTCAAACGGAAGGGCCCTTTTATTGTTATCCGGAGGAATTGACAGTCCCGTAGCAGGTTATATGATTGCTAAAAGGGGAGTTGAAATAAATGCTCTTTACTTTCATACCTATCCTTTTACATCTGAAAGAGCAAATGAAAAAGTTTTACAGTTAAAAGGAATACTTGAAGAATACTGCGGTAAAATAAAATTATACAGCCTTAATATGCTTGAAATTCATAAGGCAATAAGAGAATTCTGCAGGGAAGAAGAAACAACCATATTGGCAAGGCG
The DNA here is from genome assembly GCA_964489345.1 of uncultured Clostridia bacterium. GTDB lineage: Bacteria > Bacillota > Clostridia > Tissierellales > Sedimentibacteraceae > Sedimentibacter. The sequence continues at coordinate 2,312 of CAZAYQ010000218.1, forward strand.
TTTTATGATGCGTATTGCGGAAAAAATTGCACAAGACAATAAAATGGATATGCTTATTACCGGAGAAAGCTTAGGCCAGGTTGCAAGCCAGACCATGGGCTCAATGGCAGTTATTGAAGATGCAGTTGGTATGCCGATTCTAAAACCCCTGGTGGGGCTTGACAAGTCTGAAATAATAGAAAGGGCAAGAGAAATAGGGACCTACGAAACTTCAATTTTACCTTATGATGACTGCTGCTCTGTTTTTGCACCCAAACATCCCTTAATAAATCCCAAGCTTCAAAATATTAAAAGGTCTGAAAGCAAATTAAATGTCC
>CAZAYQ010000219.1:0-2601 GCA_964489345.1 uncultured Clostridia bacterium
GGGTATGGCCCTGCTCCGTACATACGCATTACGTATATTTCATCATAGCTGATATTAAGACCTGAATCAGCAGGCGGTTTAGGTATTACAAAGGGTACAATCCAGGGCACGCTTGCGGCTACCCCTAAATTTACGCTTGTATCTGCCTTCACATCCGCATTCATAAATCCAACAACAGAAGCTAAGGTCATAGGCAGGTTTTTTTCGACACTTACCTTAATTGATTTGTTTTTCTCTCCTATGGTCACTTCTACGGACTCATCCCTTATACCGTTGTTTGCTAAATATTGGTTTGCGACACTGACTGCCCCTGCAGGATTATCGGGCAGCTCATGGGCTCCTGCCAGAGCGGCAGCATCAGAAGCATTCTGCAGGCTTGACTTTGTCATATAAATTCTGCCCGTATCCACAGAAAGGGCTGCAAAACCGATTAGCGCTGTCATCACCAGGGCGGATATAATCATCATTTGACCTTCTTCAATTCTCATAAGCTTTAAAAGTCTTTTCATAATTTTCTACCTCAAATTGTTAAATACTTAAAATTGCATCCTGCACTCCTGTTAGGTCATACATGTTCATCCTATTTTTCAGTTTCCACAAGCTGCGAGATCTGATCTCCGAAGGGATTGCGTTCGCTGTAGAATTTATCCTTTGCACCTGTAAGCAGTTTCATAAATGACACCAGGTCATTTTCTGCTTTGTCTGCCCTCTTTTGCTGTATTTCCAACTGCTGATGGTAGTAGATATTCGACTCTATGCTCTGGCTTGCCTCTTCCTCTAATGCTTCAATTTTTTTATACATGTCGGATAATTCTTCTTTAAACCCGTTAATTCGATATCCAAGCAGCTTTGATTTTTCCAGGGCAAGCTCCTGCTCTATTCTTTCCTTTGATATTTTCTGTTCTTCAAGCTCCTCCAATTTTTCACCTATAGTTTGCTCCAAACTGATAATTTTTTGCTTGAATATTACCAGATCCATATTTAATTTTTCGCTGCAGGATTTTTCAATTTCCAATTCTTGCTTGATATCCTGGCACACCCTGTTCACTTCATCTATTTTATAATCCTTGGCGGAGACCTTATTTTCCAGCTCTATTATCTTTGCCTTCATAAGGGTATTGTCTTTTTCGAAAATATCTTTGTCCTGCCTCAGCTGTTCAAGTTCAAGGTCTGACTGATTGAGAAGCTCCTCAAATTCCCCTATGTCCTTGGCCATCCTGTCGTTTTCTTCTTTAACAGCGTCAAAATTATTTTTGTCTTCCTCTAAAACTGATAATCTTTCTTTTATAATGAAATTATCATTTTCTAATGCCTTTGCATGCTCCTTGATTTGCTCGTTCTTTGACTTGGCTTCTAACAGGAGTTGTTCTAATGACTGCCGCTCTTCTTCGGACTTCTGCGCAGATTCTTTTGTTTGCCTGAATTTAATACTCAGCTCATCCAACTGCCTTTCCAATTCTGTTTTTGTACCTGTCATCTGCTCAACTTGAGCTTTTAAGGCTTCATTTTCTGAAGTCCTCTGCTCCTTTAACAAATTTATTTTTGAATCCTTTTGCCCGCATTCAAACTTGTAGGTTTCTAACTCTTCTTTTGTTTCCCTTATGTCTTCTTCCAATCTGTATTTTTCTTCTGATTCTGCATTGACTCTATTTTTCAAGACATATATGTTATCTGTCGCTCTTTTATAATTTTGCTCTAATTGCCTTAATCTTCCTTCTATATATTCTATATATTTCGTTACATCCTCTTCGTCCAGTCCCCCTACAACCTTTTTCTTGAACTGGTGGCGGATAGACTCGTGGTTAAGTCTTTTCTGAAGCTTTTTGAATTCTTTCATGTCAGTTTCTCTGCTTGTATCCTGGACATCACCTATATTATTGCTGCTGTCTATAGTATTCTCTGACATTATTTTTCCCCCCTTCCGCCAAAATTGTATATATTTATAAAAAATAAAAACTGTAGGCCAAGGCATACAGTTAAAGTTCACAAATGCATTAATACATCTATGCATTAATTCATCACTGTTCGGCAACCTGGCAATCATCGCATTCTACTTTAGACCCATGGCTTTGCGTCCTTGCCTTTCGGCAAGTTTGCTATTATCGTATGATAATTTATTCAGTTAATTTTTGTTTTTACAGTTTATTATGATAATTTATTCAGTTAATTTTTGTTTCAACAGTCAATTATGATAATTTATTCAGCTAATTCAGTTTTTACAGATAATTTCTAGTTTTTACAGTTTACTACACTTTTCACAGATATGCAAGTGTTTTCTAGTAAATTTCGCTCGTGTAATTGTTAAGCTTTCTTAATACTTTTAATCCTCAAAATCTAATGTTTTTATATCGAATTAAAATAATCCCCAGACTTTTTAAGCTATATCATCAAATCGAGCTTTTAGACGAATAAGTTCATTTTCAAGAATTTCAATCCTAATAGTTAATAGTTCTTTTTCGCTTTCGAATTTTAATACTTTATCAATTTTAGCGTTTAAATTTTGCTGTCCTTCGATAAGCATACTAATATTTTTATTTGTCTCATTTTCGAGGGTCATTTCAATCTTTTTAATATCGGACTTTAACTCAGTTCTTACATCTC
>CAZAYQ010000220.1:0-2595 GCA_964489345.1 uncultured Clostridia bacterium
AAGAGAAATTGAAATAATGAAAAAAGCCGGCTCTTTGGTAGCCCAGTCTCACGAATTAGTGAGAAAGCATATTAAAGCCGGTGTTACCACCAAGGAGCTTGACAGCCTGGTTGAGGATTTCTTAAGGTCCAAAAATGCCATACCTGCATTTAAAGGTTATAACGGATTTCCCTTTTCCATATGTACTTCGGTTAATGAAGAGGTAGTCCATGGATTCCCTTCAGAAAGGGTTTTGAGGGAAGGCGATATAGTAAGTGTAGATATTGGAGCAACATTTGAAGGATATGTGGGTGACAGTGCTAAGACATTCTTAGTGGGACAGGTGGATGAAGAAAAAAGGCAGCTGGTTGAAGCAACCAGACAATGCTTTTATGAAGGCATCAAGTATGCTAAAAGTTCATACCGCTTGTCAGATATATCACACGCAATCCAAGCTTATGCAGAGTCACAGGGTTTGTCGGTAGTTAGAGATTATGTCGGGCACGGAATAGGGAAAAAAATGCATGAATCACCGCAAGTACCTAACTTCGGAAAACCCGGCAAGGGTCCGCGGCTGCAAGAAGGAATGGTCCTTGCTATCGAGCCTATGATAAATGCCGGAGTATACAATGTTAAGCTTTTGGAAAACAATTGGACTGTGGTCACTGTTGACGGCAAACCATCTGCCCATTATGAACATACAGTTGCAATAACAGACGGGGAACCGGAACTGTTAACTAGAGTTTAGGAGTGAGCCGATGGAAGAAACAAGGGATTTGAGAATCGGTCAGATAGTTAAGTCAAAAGCAGGCAGGGATAAGGGAAGAGTATTCCTTGTATGCCGGGTTATTGATAAGCAATTTGTGTTGGTATGTGACGGGAGTTTAAGAAAATTGAATACTCCTAAAAAAAAGAAAGTGAAACATTTAATGATTTATAATACAGTATTGACAGAATTTGCAGAAAATTTAGGAAACAATAAAAATCTAAACGATGCATATGTAAGAAAATTATTGGAGCCGTATGCATTAAAAGAAATGGAGGTTGAGTGATCAATGTCCAAGAAAGATGTAATAGAAGTCGAAGGCAAAGTCCTGGAAGCACTTCCTAATGCTATGTTCATAGTTGAGCTTCAGAATGGACACCAGATTTTAGCGCATATTTCTGGAAAACTGAGGATGAACTACATTAAAATTCTTCCCGGAGATACAGTAGCTTGTGAATTATCACCATATGATTTAACAAGAGGAAGAATAACATGGAGGAAAAAGTAAGGAGGTATTACAATGAAAGTAAGACCATCAGTAAAACCTTTGTGCGAAAAATGCAAGATTATCAGACGAAAAGGTAGAGTTATGGTGATTTGCGAAAATCCAAGGCACAAACAAAAACAAGGTTAAGGGATAAATAAAATACTAAGTACTAGAAGCTAGGAGGTGTAGCTTAATGGCCAGAATCGCCGGCGTTGATTTGCCCAGGGATAAGAGAGTTGAAATTGGTTTAACTTATATTTTTGGAATAGGCAGACCAACATCAAATAAGATTTTAAAAGCAACAGGCATAAATCCTGATACAAGAATTAAGGATTTGACTGAAGAAGAAGTACAAAAATTAAGAACTGAAATAGATAAGCGTCCTGTAGAAGGTGATATGAGGCGTGATGTAGCATTGAATATCAAAAGACTTAAAGAAATCAACTGCTACAGAGGGTTAAGACATAAAAGGGGATTGCCTGTCAGGGGACAAAATACTAAAAATAATGCAAGAACAAGAAAAGGTCCTAAGAGAGTTTCAGGGAAAAAATCTAAAAAGTAAAAGGAGGGGCTTAAATGGCAGTTAAAAAACAACAAAAAGCAACAAGGGTAAGAAAAAGAGAACGTAAAAATATAGAAAAAGGCCAGGCACATATTAAGTCTACCTTTAACAATACACTTGTTACTCTTACAGACTTGCAGGGAAATGCAATTTCATGGGCAAGTTCAGGGCAATTAGGATTCAAGGGTTCAAGAAAATCTACCCCCTATGCAGCAAGCATGGTTGCTGAAGAAGCAGCAAAAAAAGCTATGGAGCATGGATTAAAAACAGTAGAAGTATATGTTAAAGGACCGGGCTCAGGAAGAGAGGCGGCAATACGCTCGCTTCAGGCAGCCGGACTTGAAGTTAATTTAATAAAAGACGTTACTCCCATACCGCATAATGGTTGCAGACCGCCAAAGCGCAGAAGAGTATAATAGGAACGAGGTGAAAAGATGGCAAGATATACCGGGCCTGTCTGCAGAATATGCAGAAGAGAAGGTTTAAAGTTATATTTAAAAGGTGACAGATGTTATACTGACAAATGTTCAATCGGCAGAAGAAATTATGCTCCCGGTCAACATGGTCAAAATAACAAGAAACTGACTAACTATGGAACTCAGTTAAGAGAAAAACAAAAGGTCAGAAGATATTACGGAGTTCTGGAGGGACAATTTACCGAATACTACAACATGGCGGAAAAAATGTCCGGAAAAACCGGTGATAATCTTTTGAAATTGCTTGAGCTTAGATTTGACAATGTAATATACAGATTAGGCTTTGCAAGTTCAAGACCTGAAGCAAGACAATTGGTAGTTCACG
>CAZAYQ010000221.1:0-2582 GCA_964489345.1 uncultured Clostridia bacterium
AAAATATTATGGTATAATTAGGAACAAGATGTTATTTAAATTCGTCTAAGAAAAGAGAGGTGAAAATAATGAAGAAAACCTATAAAATTATTTTATTGACTTTGATTTTGCTTTTATGGTTCACTGCAACAGCTTTTGCTCAAGACACAATAAAGGTTTATGTTGATAATGAAAGGGTGGATTTCGATGTAGAGCCTTTTATTGAGAATGGAAGGACCTTGATACCCTTAAGGGGAGTCTTTGAAAAACTGGGTGCCAGAGTAGACTGGAACAAAAGCCTTATGGAAGTGGTTATTAAGGATGACAACAATGAGATAGAAATGATATTAGGCAAGGATAAAGTAATGGTTAACGGCATAATCAAGGATATTGATGTGCCAACCAGGATGATAAACAGCAGGACATTTGCACCACTTAGATTTGCAGCAGAAAATTTGGGGCACGCGGTAAGCTGGGATGGCAGTACAAACTCTGTTTATATAAGCAAAAATGATACTTTCCCCCCAGATAAAGGAATTTCAACTGTTGGAACAAAGGAAAATTTAATTGCCTTGTTAGAGTACAATTCAAAACTCCACAATTATATTTGGATGGACAGGGGTCTTATTGCCGATTTTGCTGAAGAATCAATAGTTGAAAGTCCAGCCCCCCAAATAGCTCCACAGGCACCGCAGGCAGAAAACTCCGGAGCTTCAAACATGGATAAATCAGATACAAATGTCCAGGTTGAAGGTGTCCAGGAAGGGGATATCATCAAGAATGACGGTAAATACATATATGTTATTACAAATAGGGGGTTAAAGATAATTGATTCAAATCCAAATGCCCCGAAGCTTGTAACTACAATTTATGTTCCTGAAAATACAAGCATAAGTGAAATTTACAGGGCAGGAAATAAGTTGATAGTAATCGGCCAGAACAACATTTTCTACATAATGGAAAAACCTCTTGACGACAGCTTAGATATGATTCAATCATCCATTATGCCTCCCAGATACTATGAGAACAGAACCGATGTATTGATTTATGATATAGAAAATATTGAAAAACCGGTACTTGAAAGAGAATATCTCTTTGACGGCAGCTATTTGTCAGGAAGGGTTATTGATGACAGTTTTTATTTAGTAAACAACAAGTATCTTAATTTGGGATACAGATACTATGATAATAAGAATGTAGCTATAGACCTTCCCTACTATACCGATGCCTTGAAAAACGAGAAGCATGAATTCGGCTATGATGAAATAAAGTATTTTCCAAATTATATAGATAGCAGATACATGTATATAGCAGGAATTGATTTATCCGACAAACAGTCTAAACCTGATGTGGATGTCTACTTAGGCGGCAGCGATACGATTTATGTTTCAAAGGAAAACTTGTTTGCTGCAGTAGCTGATTATTCATATGACTACAAAATTCCCCAGAAGGAGGACTTTAGACCGGAGTATACAACCAGTACTGTGATTTATAAATTTAATCTGAATGGCGGGGAAATAGGTAGAGCTGTCCAAGGCCAGGTGCCGGGAACAATAATAAATCAGTTTTCAATGGATGAGCACAACAATAGCTTTAGAATTGCCACAACTACAGGTGAAATGTGGATGAATACATCTAAAAATAATTTATATATTTTGGATGAAAACTTAAAGCCATTGGGGAAACTGGAGGGTCTGGCTGAAGGTGAAAGAATATACAGCACCAGGTTTGCAGGAGACAGAGCCTACATGGTTACATTCAGACAGGTTGACCCGCTGTTTGTAATTGACACATCTAACCCGAGGGTTCCCCGGTTGAAAGGAATGCTTAAAATCCCTGGCTACAGCACCTATCTTCACATGGTTGATGAAAACCACATTCTGGGCTTCGGCTATGATACTGAAGAAAACCAGTGGGGAGGAACAGTTAACGGAGGCTTGAAAATTTCCATGTTTGATGTTTCCAATGTGAATAAACCCAAGGAAACATTTACGGAAGTAATAGGGAAGGCGGGAACATACTCGGAACTCTTGTACAATCACAAGACCTTGATGTTTTCTTTGGATAAGGGATTGATGGCATTTCCGGTAAGCAGGATGGCAGAAAATTATAAGAGCGACTTTAATGGAGCATATGTATACAATGTTACAAATGACAGCTTAAAATTAAAAAATACTATAAGCCACAGTGAATCGGAAACTGCTTCATATGCAGATAGTATAAAAAGAATAATCTACATAGGTGATTATTTGTACACATTCTCAGAGAATGAAATGCAGGTTCACAGCATCAGTGCAAATAAAAAAGTCAATGAATTAATAATCAAATAAATTGGTGATTAAGACTGCGTGATCCCATTTATTTTTGTTGATAGATTGAGCATTATCTGCTAAAATTACTGTAATGAAGGACGTTCCTTATGGTTGTCCGTACTTTTAGGGGGAATTCATGAAAAAGTCTAATTTCTTTGCATTCATATCAAGAATGAAATATATTGACCGCTGGGGTTTAATGAGAAATATCAACAAGGAAAATGTATCTGAGCACAGCCTTGATGTTGCTGTTATTGCTCATGCTTTGGCAGTAATACAGAAAAGACGGTT
>CAZAYQ010000222.1:0-2547 GCA_964489345.1 uncultured Clostridia bacterium
TGAAGATGATGAAGAGATAAGAGAAATTATTATAGATTATTTTACGGAAAAAAGCGGCGGTACTTTATCTATAAATACTGCAGAAACAGGGATTGAAGGTCAATTAAAATGTATGGACAATGAATATGATTTAGTGCTCCTTGATGTAATGCTTCCGGAGGTAGATGGATTTACAATTTGCAGGGAGTTAAGAAAAAAGAGCGATGTTCCCATTATATTTATTACAGCAAGACATAATGAAAGTGACAGATTACATGGATATAAGTTAGGCTGCGACGATTATGTAACTAAACCTTTTTCTTTGGCAGAACTCTATGCAAAAGTAAATGCTTTGTTGAAACGTTCAAAAGGCATGGTCAGAAGAGAGATAATGACAGCAGGAAAAATAAAAATAGACCCATATAGCTATACAGCTTATGTAAATGATGAAGAAATAATACTTGCACCTATAGAGTTTGCAATATTAAAAATACTTGTGGAAAGTCAAGGAACAGTTGTAAGCCGCGACAGTCTTATTATAAGAATTTGGGGATATGATTTTGACGGCAATGACAGAGTAGTAGATAATCATGTTAAAAAACTTCGAAAAGCTTTGGGCAGTGCTTCTACTCAAATAAAAACGGTATTTAAAAAAGGCTATAGACTAGAGGTAGAAAATGAAAAATGATAACAATATCAAAATAAAGAATTCAATTTTTGCACGCAGTTACAGAGTATTACTTGTAATTTATGCAGTACTTATGACAGGTTTTTTTGTTCTTTTGGTTTTACAGGAGAAAAAGGCTGTTACAAAGGAATTGGATACATATTCAATGCAGGTAAGCAATACAACAGTTGAAATCTTAAGCAAATATACAGATGAAAATAATCATATTGCAGATATTTTAAAATTAAAAAAAGAATTTGCAAAGAACCCTCCTTCATTTTATTTGCCCGGTTCCCCTGAAATTGCCTTATTTACAAATGAGCATGAACTTTTATACAGTACAAATTCTTTTTGGAGATGTATATACACGGAATCCGTTAAGGGGGACTCGCATAATCAAGAATACGGATTTTTAAACCCTAAGGACTGGTTTAGTGAGGAGGAGATTTTCGAGCTTGAAGATTATTTATATGGTGACAGGCGGGCAAAGAAAGTTGGGGAAATTGACAGCTATGCATTAAGAATGGAAGGGTTATGGCTGGACAAGGAGATGATTATTCCGTACAAAATATGGGTTATACCTATGTACGCCAAAGAAATTGATGAAGATGGAAGTGTGCTTGCAAGCAGCGGAACCAGAAGAAATGACATGGTATATAAATCAAATTATGAAAATACAAAAGGGCTTCCCTATTTTGAATATGGCAATATAATACCCGGTCACTATGTGAATTTATTTAACAAAAATCAGGAGGAACTTCGGCAAATGGTTACTGACAGCACGAAACTTAAAGGACTTACTCAATCACTTTTATTTTCAAACATTTCTGGTGAAAGGATAAAGGGGTTAACCTATCGGTACTATATGACCATTCCTTATGACTATAGGGTGAGCGTAATGGAAGACCAAAGCTTAAACAGTGACTTTTGGACGACAGTCGGTCTTGATATTAACCTATGGCAGCGTATATCATCTACATTTATATACGTCTTTATTTTCTGTCTCTTTATTTTTGTTGCAGCGGCACATATACTTTCTAAACAAACATATAAAACATACTTGAAACAAGCAGAAATAGAAAGACAGCGCAAAGATATGACAGATGCTCTTGCCCATGATTTAAAAACACCTTTGAGCATTATTTCAGGTTATGCGCAGAACCTGCAAGAAGATGTCCATACTGAAAAAAGGGAGCATTATGCCGGTCATATTACGGCGAATGTAAACCGCATGGATAAAATTATCCGTAAGATGCTTGAAATGTCCAGATTAGAGTCGGATTCCCTTGAGGTTAGATTTGAAGAAATATCCCTTAATGACATATGTACTGAAATTATTAATCGTTATAAGCAGATATGTGATGAAAAATTCATCACCGCTTCCTTAGATGGAGAGGCTGTAATAAAGGCTGACAAATCATTAATAGAAAGAGTTATTGATAACTTTGTTATTAATGCCATTGATAATACTCCGGGAGGCGGTATAATCAGCATGAGGATACTTGAAAAAACACTTGAAGTATTTAATAGCGGAAGTCATATACCAGAAGATAAAATAAATGAAATATGGTTTCCTTATAAAAAAGGCAATACAGAGCGAAGCAATACAAAAGGCACAGGCTTAGGACTGTCAATTTCACGTACAATTCTTGAGCTGCACAAGTTTTCTTATGGAGCTAAAAATACTGAAGACGGAGTGATATTCTGGTTTAAATTTTTATAATTAGAATAAAACCGCCTGTGCAGAAATAAGGAACAAAAGTAATATTAATATCGTCTATATTATATTGAAGATATATGCCTTGTTGTTTTCTCGTTATCAGGGGAAAACTAAGACCGAACAGAGTTGATTACGATGAAGAATCTGATATTTATTATAAAAATTTAGATTTTGGCTGGAA
>CAZAYQ010000223.1:0-2545 GCA_964489345.1 uncultured Clostridia bacterium
ATTCTTTCAGCTCTTTTCTGATATTTCAGTCAGTATGTTTCTTCACTTCAAATATACGAACCAATTAATTCCTTCAGCACTTTTCTACTGCAAACAAGTTCTTTATATAGCTCCTCATAAGTGTAGTCAGATACAGGAATATTGTCATGTATTTTATAGTCTGATACATCTGCTTGTTATGAACCATAATGAAATTAGTACTCTTACATTTACATCCAATTAATTATAACCATGTCACAGGCATGCTTATATTTTTTTCATTAATATTGATTATATTTTCATACATGCAAATAACACATCCGTTTCCTATATTTATATCTTTAACCTTATCAAGCACTGAGAAATTTTCAATATGTTCCTTTCCGGGATTAGAAGTTTTTTTAATTTCTATAGGATATAAAGTACCATTTTCTTCTATAATGACATCAATTTCTTTAGCATCTTTATCCCTGTAATAGTAAATCGATGGCTCTAAAACACCGGCATTATAGTAAGACTTAAGAATTTCCGCTAGAACGAAAGTTTCGAAAAATGCACCGGACATAGCTCCGGCTTCTATTACATCCGGCGAATTCCATTTTGTAAGATATGCAGCAAGTCCTGTATCCAGAAAATATAGCTTAGGTGTTTTGACAGCTCTTTTCATTATATTGTTATAGTAAGGCTTAAGCAAATATACTATATTAGACGAAATTAAAACCGAAAGCCATCTATCGGCAGTTGGCACACTTATTCCAACTTCATTGGCAACAGATGTTAAATTTAACATTTGTGAGGTTCTGCTTGCAACAGCTGTCATAAACTTAATAAATTTTAGTTCATCCCCAACCTGGGTGAGATCTCTTACATCGCGTTCAATATATGTTTTTGTATAGGAAGCATAAAACATTTGCCAATCGGGATTACCAACATGCATGGCCGGCATGAATCCTTTGTGTATATAATCCCAGATTTCTTTATAATTTAATTCTTGGACTGTAGATCTTCTTTTATCGATATAATCTATGGTTGGCATGAATGCCTCATTAAAATCTACACCTTTAATTTCACGCAGGGATAAGCCTAACAAATTAATAATACCTATTCTTCCGGCAAGGCTTTCACTAACATTTTTCATCATCATAAATTGCTGTGAGCCGGTCAAATAAAATTGTCCTTTTTTACCGCTGTCATCCGCTATCATTTTTATGTAGGTGAATAAATTAGGAGCATACTGAATTTCATCAATAATTACAGGCGGCGGCATTGTTTTAAAAAAGCTGCCTGCTTCCTCAAGAGCGCTTTGCAGTATAATTGGATCATCTAAAGTTAAATATGGAATGTCTCTGATTTTATGTTTTAATACAGTTGTTTTTCCTACCTGCCTTGCTCCTGTTACTAATACGGCAGGAAACATTTCAGCAACTTTTTCTATAGTAGTTTCGATATTTCGCTTTATATAACTCATAGTCCTGTCCTCCGTCTAATTTAATACTTAATATTATTATAACCTAATGCTTGGAAGTTATCAATATAAAGATTATTGAAACAATAGGCAAAAGTATCGGAACCACAAAAGTAAGAATCCTTCCCTATTTATTCTAAGATCTGTCCTAATAATTACTAAAGTTTTATTCAATACTATCAATCAGCCAGCTTTCATTTGCTTTTTTGAAATAAAAGGTATGCCTTGACTCCGAGCCTCTTTCTCCTCCTCCAAAGCTTATGGTTGCAGTGAAAGAATCGTTTTTAAGGTCATAAATTTCTTCTATTGGACTGTCAGAAGGAGATTTTACCGCACCGGAAGCTAGCGCTATATATAACTCACCTTCTATTTCTTTAAAAAGCGGATAATCTGATTCGAAATATTTTTTGTATGCTGCTTCTATATATTCAGATGTAAATATTGATTGAAGCAATTTTTTAATGTCTTCTATAGATTCATATTTATCGTTTATGACCTGCATATAGGCTTTGTTATTTTCATCCTTTATTACAATATCTTCAGTATCAATATATCCGTTAAAAATTAAGCTGACTTCATGATATATTGGAAGAATTCCATTTATTATATTTGTTGCTTCCTCAAATTCAATGTTTTGTTCTTCAGGAATTTTTTCGTGCTTTTTAATAATGTAATCCGACATTTCTACTTGCTGCCATTCATCAGATTCTATTGCAGGATTTTTAGTATATAAGGATATCCCGCCTTTTTCATCAATTACAGCTTTAAAATATAAATTGCTTTTTCTGGCCTGTAAATATTCGTCATAATATGTTTGATAATACTTATCGCCCTTTTCCTTGGCTTCTTTAATATACTCGACAGTATCAGGGTCTCTGTCATAATTTTTTTCTATTACTGTATAATTAAAAACAACTTCAACATTACCATTTACAACTTCCTCCTGATAATCAGATATTATGAAATCCAACAGCTCATAATAGGGGGAGAAAACTTTTGTATATTCTTCTTTTAAATAAGTACTTATTATCCCAAAATTTTTAGACTTAATTGTAATACTGAAAAATACAGTTTCCTTTTCTCCATTCTCCCATGTTATAT
>CAZAYQ010000224.1:0-2543 GCA_964489345.1 uncultured Clostridia bacterium
GGCATTGAATATTCATTGTTTTCATCGTAATAATTACCTTGATAAACAGGGTTTATGTTAGAAAAGTTTGGCAGCTTCCCCTTATCCAGAGCCTTGATATTTCCATTTAGCCTCAAGATGTCCACCATATAATCTGTAACTACTGCCAAGTCATACTGGTCAGGATTTGCCTCTAATAAAGACTGCATATCTTCATTTGACGTAACTTCCTTGTAATTGACCTTGATTCCGGTTTCTTCTTCAAATTCTGTAATCACTTGGCGGGGTATGAAATCGCCGCCCCATGACATAAGATTGATTTGCTCGGCTGTGTCTGAATTATTGCCGCATCCGGCAAATGAAGCCATCAATAAAGCTATAATTAATAAAACTGATAATTTACCTGATTTGTTTTTGTTCAACTTCAACAACATTTCCTCCTTTTGTTCCAACTATTTGATTTAAACCAATTAATATAAATGTTCCTGCTAAAAACAAAGTGCATAAAGCATTTACCTTTGGGGTAACTCCCACACGCATCATTGAAAATATATGTACCGGCAATGTTGTAGTGGTAGGTCCTGCCATGTAGGTAGATATTATCACATCATCCAGGGACATGGCAAGTGCTAATAGAGATGCTGTCAGGGTAGAAGGCATAACCAGGGGCAGCAAAATTGTTTTTATAATCTGCCATTTGGAAGCGCCTAAATCCTTAGCAGCTTCTATAATTGATATATTAATCTCCTTCAGCCTCAATAGGACCATTATATGCACATAGGGCACACAAAATAGGGAGTGGGAGATAACCAGCGTAAAAATCCCGAAGGGCAGGTTAAGTTCACTGAAAAATATTAAAAGTGATACTCCTAAGGCTACTTCAGGAACTATCAAGGGTAAAAACATCAGGCTGTTCATGGCCTTTTCCGCCTGTTTTGTTGCATATATTGATATGATTGCAGAAGCCGTCCCTATTATGGCAGATAAAACAGAAGTAAGCAAGGCTAACTCAATAGAAACTTTGAAGGACTCAAGTATAACCCTGTCATTGAAAAGCTGTCTGTACCAGTCAAGGGTAAAGCCCGCCCAGTATGCAGTGGAGCTGCTTTTATTAAATGAATACAAGACGACACTTAAAACCGGAACATATAATATTATAAAAAATAATGACAAATAAAATATTCTGAATTTTTTTTGTTTTGTATTCATTGATAAAGACTCTCCTTACTACTTTTTGTTACTTTGCCGTAGATATACAATACCACTATAACCAGAATAATCATAGCTACTGCAAAAGCAGATGCCAATGGTCTGTTTCTGCCTCTTGTAGCCATATTATTTATCAAATTTCCCAAAAACATAGTATTTCCTCCGCCAAGGAGGTCTGATATATAATAAAGTCCCAAAGCAGGAATAAAAACCAGTGTAAACCCCCGGGCAATACCGGGCATTGTAAGAGGAAGGGTTATGTTAAAAAATGTCTTCCATTTGCCGCCTCCAAGGTCATAAGAAGCTTCCAGCAAAGATCTGTCAAGTTTATCAACTGAATTATATATGGAAATTATCATAAAGGGCACCAGCATATATGCCGTACCTGTTAATACTGTGCCGAATTTATACATCATATTCAAGGGCTGGTCAATAATGTTTAAAAACATAAGAATATTATTAATAAGCCCTTCTTTTCCTAAAAGTATAGACCAGCCATAAGTCCTTAACAAACTTGAAATCCAAAAAGGCATCATAATTAACAAAATAACGAGAGACCTCTTTTTACTGTCAAGTGCTGCCGTAAAATACGCAACCGGGTACCCGACAAGGAGTGTACTTAAGCCGGTAAATAATGCCAGTGAAAAAGAATTTAGAAAAACTCTTAAATACACCGGATCAAACATCTTCTTATAATTATCCAGTGTGAATTCAACAATAATATTACCCAGGCTGTCTCTTGTTAAAAAACTTAAAATAACAACCAAAAAAAGAGGAATACCCACTAACACTGTTAAATAAGCCAGGATTGGAAATGCAGGCAAGTTTTGCTTATACTTATTCATCCGCTCTTCCCCCTGCCCTGTCTTCTTTAGGGAGCAGCAAGGCCCCTGTTTCCTCCCAGGAAACATAAACCTTATCCCCTATATTATAAGAGTCGTGATCATTTTGGTATTCAATAACAGTTATCAGATCTCCGTCCACATCTACCTCAGTTTTTATTTGTGAGCCTGCATAATGGACAAATGTTACCTCTCCATAAAGACTGTTAGGAACTTTTTCATAGGATATTTTCATTTTATCCATATGTACAGCCAGCATGGCTGTTTCCATTTCACTGCACCTTTCGTGGTCTACCAGGCTCCTGTCAGGTTTTATATAAATGACGCTGTTGCCCAGTTTCACATTGCAAAAGTCGCCCTCCTTTTCCAGGACTTTAACCTCTACAATATTCCTGTCTCCTATGAAACCGGCAACGAAAAGATTTTTGGAATTATTATATACATCGTAGGGGCTGCCAACCTGCTGAACCACACCTTCATTTATAACCACTATCCGGTCAGACATATTTAATG
>CAZAYQ010000225.1:0-2532 GCA_964489345.1 uncultured Clostridia bacterium
CCTTCAGTAACAAAGGATGGATTTGAAGTTTCCCTGTCAGCAAATATAGGAACCCCCAATGATGTAGATATGGCATTGGAAAATGATGCAGAAGGAATAGGTCTTTTCAGAAGCGAATTCATATTTATGAACAGGGACCACCAGCCTACTGAAGATGAACAATTCGAACAATATAGGGAAGTCCTGGTTAAAATGGGCGATAAACCTGTAATAATAAGGACATTGGATATCGGGGGGGACAAGAATGTTCCTTACATTGATATACCAAAAGAAATGAATCCCTTTTTAGGATACAGGGCAATAAGGCTGTGCCTTGGCAACGTAGAGGTTTTCAGAACACAGTTGAGAGCAATTTTAAGAGCCAGCGTTTACGGCAATGTTAAAATAATGGTTCCCATGATTTCCACCATGAAGGAATTAAAGGACTCAAAGGAAATCCTCCGGCAGGCAAAGGAGGAATTGACAAATGAAGGAATTGAATTCAAAGAAGATATAGAAATCGGCATAATGATTGAAATACCTTCTGCTGCTATAATATCCGACCTTTTAGCCAAAGAGGTTGATTTTTTCAGCATAGGAACAAATGATTTGATTCAGTATACCATGGCTGTTGACAGGATGAATTCCAAATTGTCTTATTTATACAGCCAATACCATCCTGCACTCCTAAGGCTGATAAAGGGTATAATAGACAACGCACACAATGCCGGCATCTGGGTGGGCATGTGCGGAGAAGCTGCCGGCGACCCGAAGCTTATACCTGTATTTGTGGGAATGGGATTGGATGAATTCAGCATGAATGCCCCTTCAATTCTCAGATCGAGATATATAGTCAGGAATATAAATAAAAAGGATATGGAAATAATAGCAAGAAATACACTTGATATGGAAAATGCCCTTGAAGTGGAAGAATATTTAAGCTGTTTGTTTGATGAAAATGAAAATTGCCTAAAAACATGCAAAAACTGGAGAAGTCAAGAATGAACAACGATTGGGGACATTCCTTTTACAAGCAAAGACTAACCCCATAGAAAAGGTGTGTACCCATACCTCCGTTAATGTACCAAGGGAGCTGCAAATGAAAAAAAACGAAATTATTGAAGTAACAATTAACGATTTAGAATTTCCCAATATAGGAATAGCAAACTTTGAAAATAAAACAGTAAAAGTTAAAAATACACTTCCGGGCCAAAAAGTAAGAGCCAGGGTGGCAGGTACAAGAAAAGACAGGGCAGAAGCAAAACTTCTTGAAGTATTGGAAAATGCATCCTATGAACAAGAGCCATCCTGTAAGCATTTTAATCTTTGCGGGGGGTGCACCTACCAAAACATCCCCTATGAAAAGCAGCTTGAAATAAAATCCACACAGGTTAAAGCAATTTTAAAGGAAGTATTGACAGAAAATTATGAATTTCTTACCATAGTGCCAAGCCCGAAGAAAAGTGAATACAGAAACAAAATGGAATTTTCATTCGGCGATGAAATAAAGGGCGGACCTTTGACATTGGGAATGCATAAAAGAAACAGCTATCACAGCATAGTTGACACACAGGACTGCCAAATTGTCGATGAAGATTTTCGACAAATATTATGTCGAACATTAGAATATTTCCGCGGAAATAGTCAAACCTTCTATCATAAAACCACAAATATTGGTTTTTTAAGATACTTATTAGTGAGAAAAGCCGAAAAAACAGGGGAAATCCTTATTAATTTAATTACAACAAGCCAAAGCACCTTAAATGAAAAAGAATTTGTCGACTTAATTCTGAATATAAACCTGAAAGGCACAGTGAAATCCATTGCTCACTCAATATTTGACGGAGTTGCAGATGCAGCCAAAGCTGACACCATGAAAGTTCTCTATGGGGAAGATAAAATAACCGAAGAGTTGTTAGGCCTTAAATTCAACATTTCATCATTTTCCTTCTTCCAGACAAATTCCCTGGCAGCAGAAAAACTATATTCAATCGTAAGAGACTTCATAGGTAGCACAAGGGACAAAGTAATATTTGACCTCTATTCCGGAACAGGGACTATCGGACAAATATTGGCTCCTGCAGCTAAAAAAGTAACAGGCATAGAAATAGTTGAAGAAGCTGTAGAAAAAGCAAATGAAAATGCAAAACTGAACAATTTAAACAACTGCACCTTCATTGCAGGTGATGTTCTCAAAAAAATAGACGAATTAAGTGACAGCCCTGACATTATAGTTTTGGACCCGCCCCGGCCGGGCATTCATCCAAAGGCAATCCAAAAAATAATCGACTGCAAACCTGAAACCTTTATATACATTTCATGCAAACCAACATCCTTAAAAAATGACCTGCCGGTATTTTTAGAAAACGGTTACAAGGTTACAAAAGTACAATGTGTGGATCTTTTTCCGCATACTCCGCATATAGAGACAATTGTTTCACTACAAAGAGAGAACTTGTAGAAATCCTTGAATTTAGGCACTTTGTTAAGCATATCGTGTTCACTGGAGAGGGTGAAAAGTGCAGGAATAAACACATCAAAGACTACGTTACC
>CAZAYQ010000226.1:0-2530 GCA_964489345.1 uncultured Clostridia bacterium
TATTATGCGATTTTTCATATATCCATTTTAAAATATCCTTATTTACCTTATCTTTGTCCAGCTCATTTAATATTTCATGCCTGTCATCCTTATAAAGTTTTATTGTAACATCCGTCAATTTTCTTTTATATATATCATATAGTTTTTCCACATCCCTGCCGAAGTTTCCCACAGGGTCCCGGTCTCCGGATAAAAGTATAAGGGGCAGATTCCTTGGTATTTTATCCATATATCCTTTATCATATGAATAGAGCATTCCTTTAAACATATAATAAAAAGCATTTAGGGTAAAAATAAAATCAATTCTTTTGTCTTTTATGTAAGCATCTACTGCTTCTTCATCCCTGGTGAGCCAGTCTGACCTGGTTCTGGCAGGTTCAAAATATGTATTATTTCCCCCTATTACAAGTTTGTTTATAAATCTGCTTCTGAATCTCCATCCTTTAAAAACTGCCATCAACTTTGAAATCATCAAGCCTGACTTTACTGCCGCATAAGGCTGATATCCGGTTCCTACAATCAATGCCCCATCCATATCCCGGTATATTGAAATATACTGTCTCACCAGAAATGAACCCATGCTGTGGCCCAATATAAAGTACGGCAGGTCCTTATATTCTTCTTTAAGTATTTCTCTTAATTTTCGCATATCGTTAATAAGAGTCATATTGCCGTCGCCTTCACTGAAAAAACCCCTGTCTTCTTCCCTAAGCACTGATGCTCCGTGTCCGAGATGGTCATTTCCTGCGACCAATATGCCCCGGTCAGCCATAAAACAGCCAAAATAATCATATCTGTCAATATGCTCAAGCATTCCGTGAGCAATTTGAAGTACAGCTCTTATTTCATTTTCAGGTATCCATTTTACTGCATGGAGCTTTGTTTTTTTATCAGCTGAGCCATAATAAAAGTCTTGTTTTATTGCCATAATATCCACCATTTTTGCTGTAAGTCTTATACCGGAATTTTAGCTGACAGCTTGGATTATTTTCAGATATTCGTCTATTATTAAATCCCCCATCCCGTCCAGAGGATTTTTGTGAAGGAAGTCAACAAATTTTTTGGAAAAATTAGATGTGGCATTCACATCAATAATGAAGCAGCCCTCATCATTTACATTGATGTCAATACCTCCCATTTTTATATTCAATATATTCATTGTATTAATTACCAGAGATTCTATATCCTTGTCCAGTTCATAAATATGTTCATACACGGCGCCCCTGTGATATGAAGATATGCCGTTTCCATCAATGCTTCTTTTAACGGCAGAAAAAACTTCCTTGTCAATTACTTCAATTCTATAGGTATAATTGCTGCTTGAATTGATATACTCTTGAAAAATAAAGTCAATGGGGGGGGTTATCTTTAAAAAATCAAATATTTCATCCCTGTTTTCAGCCTTAATTGTATATCTTGACCTGCCGCCGCTGTTTGGCTTAACAATGCATGGAAATTTAATCCTATCCAAGGAAAAATCCCTGCTTGTGCAATAAATTTCAGGGGTATTTATATTCTTGTCACGCAGAGTCTTACAAACCAATTCTTTGTCAAAATCATAGACCATAGCGTCAAAAGAATTTATCATTGGAATTCCTTTTTTATTTAAGTCCCTTAAAAAATCAATTCCTTTAAAATATGTTTTTAAATGACCTCTAAAATATGAACTTGGGAAAATTCTGTTGACAATCAAAGCCACAGAATCAAAAAAAGCCGCATTTAATACAGCTTCCTCAAAGTTAATAAAGATTACCTCAAAACCCTTCTTCATCAAATAATCCCTTAAATAAATATTTGACCATTCTTCTGATTCATAAATTATTGCAATAGCCATATCCACCTCTTATAATTCAAAGTATTTTTCTATATAAATCCATCTCACTTTAAATGTTGTAAAAAGTCCGATATTTTCAAAAGCATATCATCAATATCAGCTGCTTCAAATGACAGTTCTTCTATAGGACACATACCCGACCGGTCCCGATTTTTAATAAATGGAACAAGTTTATCATATTCATGCACGATAGGAGAATTTTTCAAAACATCTAAGGCTTTTTCAGAGATAAGTCCTGTACTTAATTCTTTTATGCCTGCATGGTCATAAATCATTGCGGCTGCCTTGCCCACAACCCTGTCGGCAGCGCTTGAGCCCTGAAGCCGGTCTTTTAACTCGTTAAATGCTGTATAAACAGGTTTTATTCCTCTGCCCTCACTTGAAAAAATAACTTTTCCATCCTTGACAATTATAAGGGCCTTTTTTTGTGATTTCAACAAATCCTTTGCCAATTCAATATCCTTCATCACATGCTCCAATCTGTATGCTCTTATTATAAAGTATTATTCTATTATTTGCAATAAAAATGCCGGGAGGTGCCGGCATTATATTTCTACAAATTTTTGAGTGTTTTCCACAAATTCTTTATTTAGGGTGTCAAATTTTTTAAATCTATAAATAGTCAGCTGTTTATTAGAAAAAGTTGTATTCAGTAACTATCTTTTCTCTGTCTTTAGTCATATCATTAAAATATTC
>CAZAYQ010000227.1:0-2482 GCA_964489345.1 uncultured Clostridia bacterium
AAACAACCCTGTCTTTAAAAGAGTATATCCATTACCTGTCTTATATTATTAACTGCCATTATTTCCATATCCTTAATTTCTCTTGAAATTTCTGAATTTGCTTGAGCTATTACCGCTCTTTCAAAGCCCATTTTTTTAGCTTCCAAAAGTCTCTTTTCGATTGAATTAACTCCTCTTATTTCTCCTGTAAGCCCTGCCTCGCCTATCAATACGGTTTTAAAGTCAACGGGTATTTCTTTGAAGCTTGATGCCAGGGCACAAAGTATGGCCAAATCACAGGCAGGCTCTTTTATCTGCAGTCCTCCGGTCACATTTATAAATGTGTCTGAGCTTTGGATTGATAGGCCTGCTTTTTTTTCCAATACTGCAATCAGCATGGATGCCCTGTTTTTATCAATGCCTGTGGTTACTCTGTTAGCGAATCCCACCGGTGAATATGTAACCAGTGCCTGTATTTCTATCAGGACGGGCCTTGTTCCTTCCATAGCTGCCGTAACTACCGTGCCGTAAGCATCAAGAGGTCTTCCCTTCAAAAACACTTCCGAAGGATTTTCAACCTCTACAAGCCCCCTGTCCCTCATTTCAAAAATACCTATTTCATTGGTTGAGCCAAAGCGGTTTTTAACCGCCCTTAATATTCTGTAGGAAAAATGTCTTTCCCCTTCAAAATATAAAACCGTATCAACCATATGCTCTAATACTCTTGGTCCTGCTATTGCTCCTGACTTTGTAACATGGCCGACTATAAAGGAAGTCATGTTTCTTGTTTTTGTCATCCGCATTACCATTGAGGTCACTTCCCTGACCTGGGAGACGCTGCCCGGAGCGCTTGCCACATCGGGAGAGTATATAGTCTGAATGGAATCAAGCACTAATAGATCAGGCTCTTCTTTTTCTACGTGCTCTATAATTATGTCTATATTGGTTTCAGCAAGAACATAGAGGTCGCCGTCTCCGATTCCCAGTCTGTCAGCCCTTATTCTTATCTGTTCTCCAGACTCTTCTCCGGATACATATAAAACCTTTAATTTTTGTTTTGCCGCATGGTCTGCAACCTGCAAAAGAAGTGTGGACTTACCTATGCCGGGGTCTCCCCCCACAAGTATGAGGGAGCTTTTAATGATCCCTCCCCCTAAAACCCGGTCCATTTCCATGCTGCCTGTTGAAATTCTTTCTTTTTTGCCAGGTGAAATATTATTTAATTTTTCAATTATACCCTTGCTGATGCCTCTTTGGCTTTTAGAGTTCTGCTTTTTGCTTTCAAACTCCTCCACAAGGGTGTTCCATTCTTCACAGGAAGGACATTTGCCAAGCCATTTGACTGTTTCATAACCGCATTCCTGGCAGACAAATTTTGATTTTAACTTAGCCATGGTTCACCTGCTTTCATGTTTTATTTACCAACTAACTATAACGCAAAAAGGCATCGTGTGTCAATGGAATTATGCCCGCCGGGATGACAAGGATGACAAGGGGACGGGGTTGCTGTCATCTTATTGACAAGAGGACCTGCTAAAATATTGTCAAAAAATAAGATGACAGCAACCCCGTCCCCTTGTCATATAAATTTATTTTTCTTGTTGACAAGGGGGGTGTCCATATGTATAATAAAAGCTGTTTGGGAGTTTAGTAACTGTAAACTTTGAGTTTAATAAAATATGTGAGGTTCATATGAACATAGGAGAGAATTTAAAAAGAATAAGGGTTGCCAATTCAATGACTCAGCAGGAAGTGGCTGACAGGTGCGAATTGACAAAGGGTTATATTTCACAGCTTGAAAGGGATTTGACTTCCCCTTCCATAGCAACCCTTACGGATATTCTGGAATGTCTGGGAACGGATTTGGGAAGCTTTTTCAACGAAGCCGTGGACAATAAAATAGTATTTAAGCATGAGGATGTATTTGTCAAAGAAACGGAAGATAATTATATTATAAACTGGATTGTTCCTAATGCTCAAAAATATAAAATGGAGCCCATATTGGTGGAGCTTGGGGAATTCAGCAAAACAAAAGCTGATGAGCCTCATGAAGGTGAGGAGTTCGGTTATGTTCTAAGCGGGGCTATAATTTTAAATTACGGCAGTCAAGTGTATAAGGTTAAAAAGGGTGAGTCCTTTTACATTAAAACAAATAAAAGTCATTCTATAGAAAATGCAGGCAAAAGCACTGCACGGGTACTGTGGATAAGTACTCCCCCATACTTTTAACAAGGAGACCAAAATGGATAATGCAATTATACAATTAAATAATATAACTAAAAAATTTGACGGCGAAATTGTCCTTGATGATATTACTTTATCTGTCAAGAAAAATGAATTCGTTACTTTTTTGGGACCCAGCGGCTGCGGAAAAACAACAACTCTTAGAATTATAGGTGGATTTGAAAAACCTGATGAAGGTTATGTTTACTTTGACGGTCAGCTGATTAATGATATCCCTCCCTTTAAAAGACAGCTTAATACTGTTTTTCAAAAATATGCC
>CAZAYQ010000228.1:0-2477 GCA_964489345.1 uncultured Clostridia bacterium
TCTTTCTTAATTTCTCCCAAATACAGTGCTGACACCCTTTTCACAAGATCATTTTCTGAAGAATTAAATTTTAAATTGTCTATGGTTCTTATGGGCAGGACATCATTTGATGTTCCTGTTAAAAAGGCACCGTCAAAGCTTTCAATTTCATCAAATTTTATTATCCTTTTCTCGATCTCTATTAAATTTTCTTCACACACACTTATAACCCTGCTTCTGGTTACGCCTAAAAGTACTTTTGAATCCGGGGATGTTATAAGTTTTTGACCCTTTACAAAAAATACATTTGACTTGCTGCCCTCACAGACTGTGTCGTCCTGGTTTATCAATATTGCTTCAAAAGCATTATTTTCATTCATAATTTCAGCCACATTATCCTTGAGTTCTTTTTGGTATGACTTAACATTGGGATTTGCCCTTTCCAGTTTAACTGTTACGGTAACTACTCCTTCATTGAATTCCTCCTCTGAAGGATAATAACTTTCAATAAAGTAGAATAGTGTAAAAGGCTTTTCATCATAAAAATAAGAAACTCTTATGTTTAAGTTTTTATATGAATTTTCTTTTATCAGCAATTCTACCGACCTTTTAAAGTCTTCATAATTTATGCTTCCCATAATTTTGCTTAAGCGTAAACTTTCTCTCATTCGGCTGAAGTGTTCCTTCATAAATACAGGCCTTCCGTCAATAACCCTTATAACCTCATAAATAACAGCTTTATTTATCAGGTCCTCTGTTTCTTCCTTTGTAATTATTTTATTATTCAACACATTTTTATCGGATAATATGTTTAGCATACAGCTTCCTGCCTTTCTTTTTAGAATATCATTTCCATTTATTATTTTACTTTAAGTTCAGTTTCATTTCTTCCGCAGAGCTTACTTTCTTGAAATGTTTCCAGTGGTCGGGAAACAATTTTATATATGTCTGCTGGCACAGCCTTGAATCAATTAATAAAACAGTCCCCTTATCTTCGTCTGTTCGTATTACCCTGCCTGCTGACTGAAGGACCTTGTTGAATCCCGGATATTTGTATGCGAAATCATAGCCGGATTTCATTTTATTATCAAAGAATGCTTTTATTATATTTCTTTCAAAAGAAAGCTGAGGTATCCCGGTACCTATTATAACCGCCCCTATTAATTTTTCAAGGGGTAAATCAACTCCTTCAGAAAAAATACCACCTACAACCGTAAACAGAACTACATTTCGTTCATTTTCAAACATGTTTAATATATCCACCTGCTCTTCTTCATTGACCCCCTGTTTTTGAACCCTTATATTAGAGCAGTCAAACAATGATTCATATATTGAATAAAGCTTGTTCATAAAATGATAGGAGGGGAAAAATATCATATAATTTCCTTTTTCTTCTGTTATCAAAGTATTTATATATTGGCATGCTCTTTCAATATTTGAATCCCTCATTGTATATTTCATGGATATATCTGCAGTTATCATCAGTTTTAAATTATCTATATCAAAAGGGGAGCTTATTTTCAATATATATTCATCCTCATCTCCCCCTAATATATATCTGAAATATTTCAAGGGGGTCAGTGTAGCAGAAAAGAAAATTGATGCCTGGGCACTTTTTTCAATTTCTTTCAATATAAAAGAGGGGTCTGTTAAAAATAATTTCACCCTTGTTATATTGTTTGCTTTCTCAGCATAATAGCAAAAATTTTCATCGGCTATTTCAGATATTTTAATAAAAAAGGCAGCCTTAAAATATATATCTGTAAGTTCATCGGGAATCTTTTCATTTTTTTTATCATTAAAGTATTTTTCAGCCTTAGCTGCAAATTTTCTCAGAGCATTTATCAATTCTTCCGGAGACTCATTTAATATTTGTGCTTCTTCAATACTTTTTTTAATATCTATAAATTTCTTATTTATATTGAATAAGTCTTTGCTTATGCTTTTTTCGGACCTCATCATTTTATATACTTGATAAAATTCTTCTTTAATAATTTCAGGAGAATACATATTTCGTGCCCGGTCCTCAAGGTTATGGGCCTCATCAATAAGAAGTATGTCCTTGTCTTTGTTAAAAACATCCTCCCTTTGGAGCGCAGCCCTGGGGTCAAAATAATAATTGTAATCGCATATGACAATATCTGACATATAAGCTAAGTCCAGGCTCAGTTCAAAAGGACAAAGTTCATGCCTTCTCCCCATCTCTTCAATGTATTCCCGGTCATAGAGACAGTCCTTCTTTATTGTCTCCCTCAATGGAATATTAAGCTTGTCATAATAACCTTTTGCATAGGGGCAGTATTCCGGTTCGCATTTCCTTTCATCCATGAAGCATATTTTATCCTTGGCTGTAATAATTGTCGTTCTCAGCTTGAGACCTTTGTCATGCATCATTTTAACGGTGTTGAATGCTATAGTCTTTGTGGACGATTTGGCTGTAAGATAAAATATTTTGGCGTTTTTCTCATACAAGGACTTTATTGCAGGAAATAAAACAG
>CAZAYQ010000229.1:0-2460 GCA_964489345.1 uncultured Clostridia bacterium
GTCATAAAAATAGAACAAATATGTATTTTCATACATATTTATTCTATAATTAGAGGAATTAAATTTTATCTTAAATATTATCGACTTAGCAAATTATTGATTACTTCTTTTACTGTTGTTATTTTATTTACATTGTTTAATTTTGCACCTGAAAAGATTAGACCGTCTCTTCCTTCCACTGCATTTAACAAACCTTCCGATATGCAGTATGGAATTTCTTTAGGGTTGCAGTTTGGCATGCATTTGTAACATTTTTTTACTATTCTATCCGTTTCATTGAGAAAATTTGTTTCTATGGCTCTTGCAGGCATTCCCACAGGACTTTTTATTATCTTAATATTTTCATCATTGGTATTAATATATATTGACTTGAAATTTTCGTGAGCATCGCATTCGACTGTAGGAACAAATAAACTTGATATTTGAAACCCGTCGGCACCTGCATTTTTAAGCTCAATAATATCATCTTTTGTCCTTATACCGCCTGCAGCAATTACGGGAATTTTTACTTTATATTCTTTTTCAAAGGTACTTAACAATAGTTTTACTTCCCTAACTATATCCTTTAATTCCATACATGTATTATCAATTAATTCATCCATTTTAAACCCAAGGTGCCCCCCAGCCAAAGGTCCTTCCACTACTACGGCATCCGGTAGTCTGTCTGATTTCAGATAACTTCTTATAATTATTCTTGCAGCCTTTACCGAAGATACTATTGGAACTATCTTCGTATTGCTTCCCTTTACTAATTTAGGAAGTGCAATCGGAAGTCCTGCACCTGATACAATTAAATCTATCTTTTCTTCAACTGCCTTTTTAACATACAACTCATAATTGTTCATTGCTGCCATGAAATTAATAGCGATAAATCCCTTTGTCTTTTCTCTTGCTTTTTTGATTTCCTTAGCAATTGCCCTTAAATTTGCCCCTATCGGGTCTGTAAAAAAGTCAGGTTCCCTGAAACCTATCTGAACACCGGATATAGTTCCTATACCGCCTTCATTTGCAACTGCTGCCGCTAAGTTTGCAAGGGATACACCAATACCCATACCACCTTGAACTATGGGAATTTTCGCAGTTAAATCTCCTATTTTCAGCCCTTCTAATATCATGGATCCACCGTTATTTTTAAATTCGATTTATTTGACAATCAAAGTATATATGCATATGTCTATTTTGTCAAGAAAAATATTGGGACAGTGATGGGACATAGGGGACGGTTCTTGCTATCCCTGTGAGAAACAGTCGAGACTGAGACAGTAAAAACAGAAAAGGGACAGTGAAAACCGTCCCCTTTGTCCCTTATTTATTTGCATATTCGTCAAAAGAAGCCTTGGTAAATGCTTGTTTTTCTTCGATTGCTTCCTTAACCATCATGTCCTTAACCTTCATAAGCCTTGTTTGATTTCCTCTTTCATTTTCATCAAGCTTCATTTGAATATACTTGATTGTTTCTTCAAATTGAGGAATCATAACATATTCAAGAGCATTAACTCTTCTTCTGGTTTTTTCTATTTCAGCTGCTAAAAGTTGAACCTCTTTTTCAACAGCAGCCAATTTTAACAGCTCAGGGAAAATATTTGACAAGTTTTCAATTGCATTGTCAAGCTCAGCTGAAGTATTGGCAAAACCGTAAGGGTAAATATTTGCAGTGTCAGCAGTTGTAGTTTTAAAATCAAACACCGGAACATCTACACTCATTACATTTTTCCTGCCTACCTCTATGGATACTCCCTGCTTAGGATACATAAGGGCTTCTTCTAAAACCTCCGAGGACATTACAGCACTGGCAATTACAAAGTTTGAATAAACATCGCCTATATGTGCTTCAACCTGCTCACGCAGAGCCTTGTTCTCTCTTGCAAGCTCCAAGAATCTCTTCATAAGCTCGTCACGTTTGTCCTTCAGCATTTTATGGCCCTTTACTGCCACTCTTAAACGATTTTTCAAAGAGGTTAAAACCATTCTGGTAGGATTAACATTTAATCTTGCCACATAACCACCCCTATGCTATTCTTTTTCCGGATAATATTTCTCAAGATACTCATCCCTTATACGTTTTAATTCTCCCTTAGGAAGAAGTGTCAGTAAGTCCCAGCCAATTTCCAATGTTTCTTCGATAGTTCTGTTTGTTTCATAACCTTGAGACACATATCTCTTTTCAAATTCATCTGCAAATTTTGCAAAGAATTTGTCGGCATCCGACAGTGCTGCCTCTCCAAGTATGGCCATGAGTTCCTTTGCTTCCTTACCTCTTGCATAAGCTGCAAACAGCTGGTTCAATACATCAGAGTGGTCCTCCCTTGTTTTGCCCCTGCCTATACCCTTGTCTTTCAAACGTGACAATGAAGGTAAAACATCTATAGGAGGTTTAATATTCTTTCTGTAAAGATCACGGGAAAGAATAATCTGTCCTTCTGTAATATATCCTGTAAGGTCAGGAATAGGATGTGTTTT
>CAZAYQ010000230.1:0-2446 GCA_964489345.1 uncultured Clostridia bacterium
AGCTGGGCTGCATTTCCTGCCGACCGAACCATTTGTCCGCCTTTACCGGGCTTAAGCTCAATATTGTGTATCATTGTACCAACGGGGATGCTTCTTACAGGAAGTGCATTTCCGATTTTGATATCTGCATCCGGTCCGGATTCAATTGTATCTCCAACCTGTAATTTATTCGGAGCCAAAATGTATCTTTTTTCACCGTCAACATAATTTATAAGTGCAATGAATGAGCTTCTGTTCGGATCATACTCTATAGTTGCAACTATACCCGGAACTCCATCCTTGTTTCTCTTAAAATCTATAATTCTATATTTTCTCTTCTCTCCGCCGCCTTTGTGACGAACCGTAATTCTTCCGTGCGCATTTCTTCCTGCCTTGCTTTTTAACGGAGATAAAAGAGATTTCTCAGGTTGGTCACTTGTTATTTCTTCAAATGTTGAAACAGTCATCTGTCTCAACGCCGGAGAGGTTGGTCTGTACTTTCTAATACCCATGAGATTTTCCTCCTTCTACCTAAATTCCTTCAAAGAATTCTATTGTTTTGCTGTCCTCTGTTAATGTTACAATTGCCTTTTTCCAGTCGGCTCTCTTGCCCGTATGAATACCCATTCTCTTCTTCTTGCCAAGCATGTTCATTGTATTCACACTTGCTACCCTAACACCGAAAATTTTTTCCACTGCATTTTTGATTTCAGTCTTGTTGGACTTCTTATCTACAACAAAAGTGTATTTTTTTTCTGCCATGGCATTCATACTTGCTTCTGTTACTATAGGTTTTATGATTATATCGTGTGGATCGCGCATTATGCGTACACCTCCTCCACTTTATTAACTGCATCCTTAGTTATAAGGAAAGAATCGCAGTTTAATATATCGTAAACATTAATTGTATTTACATATGTTGTTTTTACGCCCGGAATATTTCTTGATGCTAATATTACATTCTCATCTCTTTCAGGCATAACCACCAGTGTTTTCTTCCCAGCTTTAAGATTTGATAATACTTTTATCATATCCTTCGTTTTCGGCTTATCAAGATATAAGCTGTCAACTACTATTATTTCATTATCCTCAACTTTTGAGCTTAATGCTGATTTCAGCGCCAGTCTTTTTATTTTCTTTGGAAGTTTATAGCTGTAATCCCTGGGTTTTGGAGCAAATACAACTCCTCCGCCTACCCATTGGGGTGATCTTATGCTTCCTTGTCTGGCCCGGCCTGTTCCTTTTTGTCTCCAGGGCTTCCTTCCGCCGCCTCTTACTTCTGCCCTAGTCTTGGCTGACTGAGTTCCTTGTCTTTGATTGGCCAGATAATTTTTCACGGCTTCATATAATACGTGAGTGTTTACTTCTACGCCAAATACGTCATCACTTAACTCCATGTCTCCTATTTGGCTGCCTGTTATATCATAAAGAGCTACTTTTGGCATCTTTAATCCTCCTTTCCATGCAATTATTACTTAGTTTTTCTAACTGCTTCTCTAATTTTTACTAAACCTTTTTTAGGTCCCGGTACTGCACCCTTTAAAAGTATTACATTTTTGTCTGCATCTACCCTTACCACTTCAAGGTTTAATACTGTAACTTTTTCATGACCCATGTGACCGTGGCCTTTTGTTCCTTTAACTACCTTTGCCACACCTGCAGATGCTCCTAAAGAGCCTCTCAATCTGTGGAATTTTGAACCGTGGCTCATGCCGCCTCTTGCATGCCCGTGTCTTTTTATAGGTCCCTGGAATCCCTTGCCTTTTGAAATTCCTGATACGTCAACTTTTTCTCCTGCCTTGAAAACATCAACGCCTATCTTTTGACCAACTTCATAATCGTCAATGTTATCCACTTTAAATTCCCTTAAAAATCTTTTAGACTCAACTTTTGCTTTATCAAAATGACCTTTCTTAGGTTTAATAACATTTTTAATCTTAACGTCTCCAAATCCAACCTGTATGGCATTGTAGCCGTCCTTTTCCTCTGTTTTCTTCTGAACAACAACCATGTTGCCGGATTCTAAAACAGTTACCGGAACAACATTTCCCTCTTCAGTGAACACTTGAGTCATTCCAATCTTTTTTCCTAGAATTGCTTTCATTCTACACCTCCTGATTTCTTACAGCGGATTGCTTTGCAATCATTCTAAGCAGAGTGTATTGTCTCTACTCGTCTTATAATTTGATTTCAATGTCTACTCCTGCAGGCAGATTCAGCTTCATTAATGAATCCACAGTCTTTGGAGTAGGATTTGTTATGTCAATCAATCTCTTATGTGTTCTTTGTTCAAACTGCTCTCTGGAATCTTTGTACTTGTGAACTGCCCTTAGTATGGTAATTATTTGTTTCTCTGTAGGCAGGGGGATTGGTCCTGCAACGGTTGCACCCGTACTTTTAGCTGTTTCCACAATTTTTTGCGCAGATTGATCAATTAATTGATGATCATAAGCCTTTAACCTGATTC
>CAZAYQ010000231.1:0-1132 GCA_964489345.1 uncultured Clostridia bacterium
CCTGCTCTATTTCATAGGCATTGTTTTCATAAATGTCCAGGATTATAAGGTTCTTTGGATTATATGAAGCTATCTGCCTGCAAAGTTCAGACCCTATTGACCCTCCCCCCCCTGTAACCAGGACTACCTTGTTTTCTATGTATTCTTTTGTCATTTGACAGTCAATTTCTATGGGGTCCCTGCCAAGGAGGTCTTCAACTTCCACATCTCTTAACTTGCCTAACAGGTCCTTCAAGCCGTCATTTTGTATGAGGCTGTATATTTCAGGAAGGATTTTAAGCTTGCATTTTGTTTCTGTGCATATATTGATAATCCGCTTCTTGTTTTCCGGGTCTATGGATGGTATTGAAATAATTATTTGTTCAATATTATATTTCTTTGCCATTTCTTTAATGTTGTCCGTGTTTCCCACAACGGGTATAAAGTGAATTTTTCTGCCGATTTTAGTGGTGTCGTCGTCTATGATGCATTTGACGGAATAATTGTTATGGTTGTTGCCTCTTATTTCATCAAGCATCATTAAGGTTGCCTTTCCTGCTCCCACAATCATTACATTTGTTTCTTTTTCACTGTTGTTGCCGTTTTTATGGTGCCTGCCTATTATCCGCAGGGCCCTGTAAATTATCCTTGCCGCCATTGACAATAGTGTTGAGAAGGCTGCTGCAATGGGGTAGACATAATAATAAATTTGGATGCCTGCTGCCTTTGTTGCAAGGTAAAATATTAAGTTGCCTAAAAGTGCAGCTGATATGCAGTGGTATAAATCAATTATTCCGGTATATCTCCACATATTGCTGTAAACCTTCAAGACAATAAAAGTTCCTATATATATTGCTGTGTAGAATAGGATTGTATTTGTGATAAGTTCAATTTTGCTTGAATTCATTCCTGTGATTGCAAATGGAATTATGTATGATAGAAGTGCTATGGCTGTATCTATTAACAGTGGAATATATTTCCTATATTTATTCAGAATTGAGTAAATAGATAAATAAACAGTCACTTACTAAGCCCCCTTGTTATGATTGTATGTACGATGTAGTATTTTGTCGTTTCTTGACATAACAGTATAATTATATCATAGTTTGTCGAACAATCAAGTAATATTTTCTTCAAGAAATGTATATTACCT
>CAZAYQ010000231.1:1232-2428 GCA_964489345.1 uncultured Clostridia bacterium
GCAGTTATTTTTGTATTGTCTATTGCATATCTTCTGTCATGTCCCGGCCTGTCCTTTACATGCTTGATGAGGGTTTCTGATTTGCCCAGTGTATTAATAATAAGCTTTACCAGCTCCATATTGGTCTTTTCATTATTGCCGCCTATATTATAAATTTCTCCGTCTTTGCCCTTATGAAGCACAGTATCAATTGCAGAGCAGTGGTCGGTTACATGGAGCCAGTCGCGAATTTGCATACCGTCCCCGTAAACAGGGAGGTCTTTTTCTTTAAGGCAGTTATTAATCATGAGGGGTATAAGTTTTTCGGGAAACTGGCAGGGACCGTAATTATTGCTGCACCTGGTTATATTAACCGGCATGCCGAATGTTTCATTATATGCTCTCACAATCATGTCAGCACCTGCCTTGGAAGCAGAATAGGGGCTGTTTGGCATAAGGGGCATTGTTTCCGTAAACATGCCTGTCTTTCCCAGGGCTCCATATACCTCATCCGTAGAAACCTGGAGGAATTTGACATCCTTTTTATAGTCCCGGCAATATTTGTCATCAGGGTTTACTTTCCAGTATTTTTTGGCAGTGTCAAGAAGTACCTGGGTTCCGATAATATTTGTTGTTAAAAATATTTCCGGCTCTTCTATACTTCTGTCAACATGGGATTCAGCAGCTAAATTTACCAGGGCTGACACATCATAATTTTTAAAAATTTCTTCGATTTTGTCCCTGTCCCTTATGTCTGCTTTTATAAAGGTATAATTTGATTTGCCGGCAATATCTTTCAGGTTTTCCAGGTTTCCTGCATATGTAAGGGAATCAATGTTGATAATCTTATAGTCCGGATGCTTATCAAGCATATACCTTACAAAGTTGCTTCCTATAAAGCCGGCACCCCCTGTTACCAGTATTGTCTTCATGTTTCCCCCTAATTTTTAATAATTTGACAGATTCTATCTATATCCCCTATATTTAAATCCGGGTACAGGGGCAGTGTTAGAACCCTTTCAGCTATATGCTTTGCTGCCGGTGTTTGATCTGCACTGTACCTATCCTTATAGCAGTTAAAAGTGCTGGTAAGAGGATAGAAATATTTTCGTGCAAAGATATTATGTGTCTTTAATTCTTCAAATACTTGGTCTCTTGTTTTTTT
This sequence comes from uncultured Clostridia bacterium, assembly GCA_964489345.1. Classification (GTDB taxonomy): domain Bacteria; phylum Bacillota; class Clostridia; order Tissierellales; family Sedimentibacteraceae; genus Sedimentibacter. The sequence goes on from CAZAYQ010000231.1 coordinate 2,377, forward strand.
ATAACCGTCAAAAACAAGCGGATAATATGAATAATTGGTCCTTATGCCTTCC
>CAZAYQ010000232.1:0-2427 GCA_964489345.1 uncultured Clostridia bacterium
AGTATAACACATGAAAATAAGCTTGTCAATAATTTTTCCTTGACAAGCTGCAAAAATTTTATGCTCAATTTATGCCGCTTTTTGCTGCCTATAACCAGGGTTTTGGAATGTACAAGTCATCAAAAATTTTCATTGCATACCTGTCTGTCATACCGGCTATATAGTCTCTTATAATTTCTTCCCTGTTGAAGCTGTTATTTTTGTAAATATTAAGATAAAAATCGGGCAGGGCATCGAAATTTTTTATATAGTATTCGTATATTTTTTCCAATATGAAGGTTATTTTGTCATCTTCACTTTTTGCAATTTTATTATAGTATACATTTTCAAACAAAAAATCACGAAGCTCTTTTGTAAGCTCTGCAACATCATCACTCATTATAATGTCATTTTTGCCTTCTGAGTTTAAAATTATATCCATTATCATTGTGTTGATTCTTCTGCCATGACTTGGGCCCAGATTTTTAATAAACTTGTCCGGTATTTCACTGATAATATGACCTCTTACGGCATCATCAATATCATGATTTATGTATGCTATCCTGTCAGATATGCTCACAATTTTCCCTTCAAGGCTAGCAGGCCGGTATCCTGACGGATGGTTTAATATGCCGTCTCTCACTTCAAATGTCAAGTTAAGCCCCGGCTTGTCATTTCTGATTTCTAAAAAGTCAACAACCCTTAAACTCTGTTCATTGTGTTTAAATTCCCTGCATAGCTTTTTAAGCACTCTTTCTCCGGTGTGGCCGAAAGGAGTGTGGCCTAAATCATGTCCTAATGCAATAGCTTCAGTTAAATCCTCATTCAGGTTCAAACTTCTTGCAATTGTTCTTGAAATCTGAGACACCTCAAGTGTATGTGTAAGTCTTGTCCTGTAGTGGTCGCCTTCAGGTGACAAAAAAACCTGGGTTTTATGTTTAAGCCTTCTAAATGATTTTGAATGGAGTATCCTGTCTCTGTCCCTTTGGAAGTCAGTTCTTATTTCGCATTTTGGCTCCTGGACCATCCTACCCTTTGACAGCAATGCCCTAGAGGCATACACCGACAGGTGGTCTATTTCAAATTGCTCATATTTTTCTCTTATATTCAAATAATCACCTCCAAAATTTGGGGTTCGCAGGGGAATCAAAATAATGTTTTTTCATTGATAAATGATACTAATTCATCTATTTTAATTCTTTCCTGTACCATTGTATCCCTGTCTCTTACAGTTACCGTATTGTCTTTTAGTGAATCAAAGTCAAATGTAATGCAGCAGGGTGTTCCTATTTCATCATGTCTTCTGTATCTTTTCCCTATGCTTCCTCCGTCATCATAATCAACATTAAAATGCTTGTTAAGCATTTGATAGAGCTCTTGAGCCTGCTCATTCAATTTTTTTGTAAGCGGGAATACTGCAGCTTTAAAGGGTGCCAAAGCAGGATGAAGTTTTAAAACAACCCTGTCAGTCCCGTCTTCCAATTTTTCTTCATTGTATGCATCAACCAAAATTGCCAGCAGGACACGGTCTACCCCAACTGATGGCTCAACACAAAAAGGTATATACTTTTCATTTGTCACAGGGTCTACATAGTATAAGTCTCCGCCTGAAGTATTTATGTGCTGTTTAAGGTCATAATCCGTTCTGTTGGCAATTCCCCACAACTCTCCCCAGCCAAAGTGGAACAAATATTCAATATCTGAGGTACCTTTGCTGTAATGTGACAATTCAGCCGGTTCATGATCCCTGAAACGGAGATTTTCCTTGTTTACACCAAGGCTTAGAAGCCAATTCATGCAGAATTCTTTCCAGTAGTAGAACCATTCCATGTCTTCCCCGGGCTTGCAGAAGAATTCCAATTCCATTTGCTCGAATTCCCTTGTTCTAAATATAAAGTTGCCGGGAGTAATTTCATTTCTGAAAGATTTCCCTATTTGTCCGATACCGAAAGGAATTCTCTTTCGCATTGAACGCTGTACATTTTTGAAGTTAACAAAAATACCCTGGGCTGTTTCAGGTCTTAAATAAATTTCTGACTGAGAATCTTCTGTTACTCCCTGAAATGTTTTAAACATAAGGTTGAATTTTCTTATGGGCGTAAAATTATGAGCTCCGCATTCCGGGCATTTTACCTTATTTCCCAAAACATATGCTTCCATTTCACTGTTTGTCCAGCCGTCAACAATTTTTATGTCTTCTATTTCCTTCATGTAATCTTCTATAAGCTTGTCAGCCCTAAATCTTGCCTTGCATTCCTTACAGTCCATCAAAGGGTCTGAAAATCCTCCTACGTGGCCGGAGGCAACCCAGGTTGTGGGATTCATAAGTATTGCCGCATCAAGTCCTACATTGCAGGGGCTTTCCTGGATGAATTTCTTCCACCAGGCTCTTTTTACATTGTTTTTAATTTCTACTCCCAAAGGACCATAATCCCATGTATTTGCCAG
>CAZAYQ010000233.1:0-2407 GCA_964489345.1 uncultured Clostridia bacterium
GTATTTAATCAATATATCTGCAAAAAAAATTGGGGACAAAAGCCCCCTCTATTTTTACCCGCAACTCCGTTAACTAATTTATTTGCTCTTTTCGTCGCATAAATGGGGTTAGGGCATCTCGTAGTCTCGTTGCACAATTTTGTTTGCTCCTTTCGTCGCATAAATTAGGAACTCGTTGCGAATGACCTACCAACCATTTCTCAGAAAAAAGACTCTGAGAAATGGGGTTAGGGCATCTTAAATATCAGCACCACATCAATCACTCCGTCAAATCCTCCATAAAGGTCATAAAGCTGAGCTGTTGAGCCTGCCTTGATGTCTGATTTTTTCCCTTCAGAGAAATTGCTTATGTTACCTGAACTGTCCAAATTGCAAATAAATACTTTCACATCAGATGCATATTCCATATATGTTATATTATCAATCAGCATTTGATCTGAATAAATGTGTGAAATTTTCACCCTGGATGTTTCAGCAGTTACTCTTTCAATGCTTGAAACTACACCGTTGATAATTACCGCCCTCACGTAGGAGTTCATCATTGAAGAAATACTTTTGCCTGCAGCAGATGAATTTGACAGGGAAAATACGCTGCTGTCGTTATAAAACTGCACATGGCTTGTGGTGTCATCTATTTTGGTAACACCCTTTATCACGCTGTATATGGTTCCGTTGTAATTTTGCTGTGTATCCGGTGTTACTGTTACTGCGTCACTTGTTTTTATACCCTTGGTCAGATAAATGGCATCTATATGTCCCAAATAATTTACTACAGCCCTTCCTTCCAGGTATCCGTCAAGCTGAGAAGGAAGTAAAAGCTGGTAGAGGCCATTGCTTCTATAAACTATAAAAGTGTCAGGTGAAATATAGCAGCCGTTATCCAAGGTCCTTGTCTGTGCATCGTAGGAGCCTGCAATGCTCCTGGCCGGTGTTAAATTTATTATTTTCACCGGGCCGCTTGAAACCGGGTCAAACATAACCAGGTCATTGGGGCTTATCAATGCTTGTTTGAAAACACCTGAATCATTTTCCACAACCCTTACAGCATTTGAATTGTCTGCCAGGGAATAGGTCCTGAGCCCCCCCTTCGCGTCAAGTATTCTTGCCGATGCATTGCCTGTGGCAGAGTTTGAAGAGCTTATGACAATGCCGTAGGTTGAAGGCTTCTTACCGTAGCTATTAACATAGAGCTTTATAATACTGTTGTTTTTATCCAATATAAGAGTTACTGAATCATACACATTTGCTTTTTCCGTAAAAATAAAATCCTTTCCTGTCATATAGCTTATATTGTTTATTGTATAAAAAGTGTTGTCCCCTGCACCTTGAACACTTGTAACAACCCCTTCAACCTGAGACCTTAAAACATTCAGTCTCAATGAAGAATTTTTTTCACGTGCTTCATAAAAATAGACTGCGTCGTTTACCCTTATATCCTCCAGGGAGCCGGCATCACCGTAAATATGCAGTTTTTTATAGTTAATCTCAGAACCTGACAATGGAAGCTGCCTGCCGGCAAACTCCCTGCTCCCTTCCTTGTACAAATCATCTCTTTCCACAACTATAAGGTCCGTTGCCTTATAGGCAATAATACCCAATACTTTACCCTTAAGAGAATCTTCCTTATAAACAATTTTAATTCTTGATTCATTTAAATTATTAAAGCTTCCTTTTTCTCCGTTAATAATAATCGGAATATCAGGAACTTGAAAAACTCCCACATTGCCGTAATCATCAGTTACAAAAATAACCCTGTTTGAAAGAAGGCTTGTAACCGTTCCGGAAAACTCATCATATTGGGGGTTCTTCAAATGGATGGCAGCTCCGTTGTTGTCATAATAAATATCCCACTTATTGAACAAATAGTCCGTGTAGTCAAAATTATCATTATTTAAGTCTCTTATTGATACTTCTCTTGTTTCCATTTTGCCTAATTTGGATATAGGTGTTTTATTTGTTATATTTATAGTGTTATTTTCTCTTATCGTAACCAGGTTCATATCCAGAGCATTGAAAAGCATTATTGTAATATCTCTTCTGGACGCAAATTCAACTTTAGAATTAATATTTTCAAACAAATTTAATTCAAGAGCCTTCTCATGATAATTAGAAGGCCAGCTTCCAATCAGTGATTCATCCGTATATCCCAAAAGTCTTAATATCATTGTGTAAGCCTCTTCAAACTTTATCAGGTTGTCAGGCCCGTAAATGGAAGGAGTAATACCTTTGACAATACCAAGTACATCTGCAAGCTCTACATAGCTTTCAGCCCAATGCCCATGCATATCTTCATAAACTGAAGTCATATTTTTGGAATATTCATGTAATCCTGCTGCTACAGTCACCATCTTTGCCATCTCTGCACGGGTGACCACCCTGTCAGGCTTAAAAGTGCCATCCGGATATC
>CAZAYQ010000234.1:0-2394 GCA_964489345.1 uncultured Clostridia bacterium
CCTGCCTGCCTGCAAAGAGCTGTGGACTCTTTTACCTCAGGCCTTGGAGGGTCAATCATTCCCAGCAAGCCCACAAATATCATGCCATTTTCAACCTGCTCAAAGTCAGGATGGTCCGGAAGTCTGTCCCAAACCTTGTAGGCAGCCGACAAAACTCTTAGGGCTGACCGTGCGAACATAGTATTTACAGACAGAACTTTTTCTTTTAATTCTTTGTTAAAATCGACAATTCTTCCGTTAAGTGCAATTTTATTGCATTTATTTATAAGTATATCAGGAGCCCCCTTTGTAAATGAAACAACTTTTCCTTCAATATAGTTTGAGTGGAAGGTTGTCATCATCTTTCTTGCTGAATCAAAGGGAAGGTCTGCAATACGCGGATAAATCATGTTGAGCTGGTCTGATGTTTGTCCTAACTTGCCTGCAAAAACAATTATTGCCCCCTCCGTAGGGTCGCCGATAACTTTATATGTGCCTGTGGAATTATCAAGCTTTGCATCATTTGATAAAGTTCCAATTGATATTAAATTCCTCAAATTTGGAAAAGAATTAATACCTGCATATCTTCCGTTAAATTTTACATCTCCCTTTGGCTCATATCCTATACCTTCCACATCCAGAATTTTGTCATCCACATATGCTTTTACAACAGTCATTTCATTTTGTGTCAAGGTTCCTGTTTTGTCTGAACAAATTACAGATGTGGCCCCTAATGTTTCTACTGCCAAAAGTTTTTTTACAATGGCATTTTTTTCTGCCATCCTGTTCATTCCAATAGCCAGAACAATTGTAACAATTGCCGGCAAACCCTCCGGTATTGCTGCCACTGCAAGACTTATGGAAGTTAAAAGCATATTTAGGGCTTGTCTTCCCTGAAGCATGCCTACTAAAAATACTATTATACAAATAGCTATTGTAAGTGTTCCAAGGACCTTCCCCAGCTGGTTTAATTTAATTTGAAGGGGTGTATCTTCCTCACCGTAGCTTTGTATTTTAACTGCTATATTGCCGATTTCTGTATTGTGTCCCGTAGCTGTAACCACTCCTCTGCCTCTGCCGTAGGTTACTATTGTGCTTGAAAAGCCCATATTATGCCTGTCCCCTATTCCAACACTGCCAAGAATTTTTGCTCTTGCATCCTTCTCAACCGGAACTGATTCCCCTGTAAGAGATGCTTCTTCAATTTTTAAATTTGAGCTTTCAAAAAGCCTTATATCAGCAGGTACTATGTCTCCTGATTCCAAGACTGCCACATCTCCGGGAACAATTTCTGCGGCAGGAATCACTGTTAAATTGCCGTCCCTTATAATTTTGGCATTGGGGGCGCTAAGCTTTTGCAAGGCCTCCACCGACTTTTCCGCCTTTCCTTCCTGATATATTCCAAGGGCTGCATTTATCACTACTATTGCAAGAATTATTATTGCATCTTCCCTTTCACCTACAAATGCGGATACCCCTGCTGCTATTAAAAGAATAATTATCAGGAAATCTGCAAACTGTGCTATAAACTTTGCAAGGAAACTTTTTTTAGCCTCTTCTTCCAATTCATTTCTGCCGTAGACTTCAATTCTCCTTTTGGCTTCCTTTTCACTTAAACCTGCCCTTAAATTTGTGTTTAGTTCCTTTAAAACTTCATTTTTGCCTTTGTTATACCATTCCAAATTATTTTCCTCCTTTAATAAGAGTTCTTTAAAACACTATTATAATATATTGGCAATCTTTTTATTTATTACATAAATTTGTACAACCCTTCATAATTAAAATAATAAAAATACCCTCCAAATTATAAGAGAGTATTCCTAATTTGCTTACATTCCTTAACCAATATGGGGGCATCCCCGTGTCTGACTACCACTTATAAAGGTGTATCCCCTGACTATTTTGCTGTGTCCCCTTTTCCAAGTATCTGTCCCATCCTGACCCCCATCAGGGAAGACATCATGAGTCCCCTTGTCCAGCCGCTAGCATCCCCTAAGCAGTATAAATTTTTGATATTTGTTTCAAATTCAGCACTAAGGTCAACCTTGTTGCTGTAAAATTTAACTTCAGGTCCGTAAAGAAGGGTTTCCGTTCCGGCAAATCCGGGTACCACAACATTTAAGGCCTCTATAAAATTCAAAATATTAGTCATTGTTCTGTAGGGCATAGCAGAGGTTATATCTCCTGCAACTGCATCCGGCAGTGTAGGCTTCACATTTGACCTGGATAATTCATGCTGCCATGTTCTTTTGCCGTCTAAGATATCCCCGTATCTTTGAACCAAAATCTTCCCGTCTCCAAGCATGTTTAAAAGCTCTGCAACCTTAGCCCCATACTTAATGGGTTCATTAAAAGGATCCCTGAAATTATGAGAGCTTAAAATTGCTAAATTAGTATTGCTGGTTTTCCTGTCCT
>CAZAYQ010000235.1:0-2375 GCA_964489345.1 uncultured Clostridia bacterium
ATCTTTTTATTCCAAATAATCTTTTAATTTCTTGCTTCTGCTTGGATGTCTCAGTTTTCTCAGAGCTTTGGCTTCTATTTGACGTATTCTTTCTCTGGTTACATCAAATTCCTTGCCCACCTCTTCGAGGGTTCTTGCCCTCCCGTCATCCAAACCAAAACGAAGTCTCAGTACCTTCTGTTCTCTGTCTGTTAAAGTATGGAGCACATTTGACAGCTGCTCCCTTAAAAGGGTAAATGTTGCAACATCTGAAGGCGCCTGTACTTCATCATCGGGAATAAAATCTCCAAGGTGGCTGTCTTCTTCTTCACCAATAGGTGTTTCCAGGGATACAGGCTCTTGAGCAATTTTTAATATTTCTCTTACCTTTTCGGGCTCCATTTCCATTTCCAAAGCAATTTCTTCAGGTGTGGGGTCTCTTCCCAATTCCTGCAATAGCTGTCTTTTAATTCTGATCAGCTTATTTATGGTTTCCACCATATGGACAGGTATTCTTATAGTTCTTGCCTGGTCTGCTATTGCCCTTGTTATTGCCTGTCGTATCCACCAGGTTGCATATGTAGAAAATTTAAAACCCTTTGTATAATCAAATTTTTCAACTGCCTTTATAAGTCCAAGATTGCCTTCCTGAATCAAATCAAGAAAGAGCATTCCCCTTCCTACATATCTTTTTGCAATGCTTACCACTAATCTTAAATTTGCTTCAGCCAGCAGTTTTTTTGCTTCTTCATCACCGGCTTCCATTCTTTTAGCAAGGTCTACTTCCTCTGTTGCAGTTAATAAGGGGACTTTCCCGATTTCTTTAAGATACATTCTTACCGGGTCGTCAATATTGACACCTTTAAGAATATCATCGTCTGACTGGCTTACAAAGAAATCCGTATCTTCTTTATTATCAGTTTCGTCCTCTTCGTCAACCTTCTCAGGTATCATATCATCTTGAAATCCCAATATTTCAAGATCATTGTCCTCAGCCTGCTTATAAAAATCATCTATAAATTCCGGATTGATATCAAGTTTTTCAAATGACCTTAAAACTTCCTTATATGTTATAAAACCGTTTCTCTTGCCTTTTTCAATTAATTTATTTTTTATGGAGTCTATCTTCTGTAACATTTCAGCATTTTTTTGTCTTTCATCTTCCGAAATTACAGATATATTTTTGTTTTCACCCATTGTCAGTTGACCTCCTCCTTAGTTGATTTAATCTTTTTAGCGAGGCAAAAAATTTCATTCATAATTTCCTTACTCTTTAATGAATTATCAGATTGTTTTAAACTGTTTGTCAATATATTTCTCTTTTCTTCATAATATTTCAATTTAAGTCTTTTCATACAATCTTTAAATAAAGCCTCTAAATTATCATAATCAACATTGTCAATCTGCAAATTTACATTCATGCTGCCCCTTGTTATTTTTTCCAAGCTTTCACTGTCTATACTTATATCGTTAATTCTGCATTCATACAGCTCTTTAATTATTTTATAGTACTTTAAGTCCTTAAAGGAATCTTCATTTACTATCTCACTTAGCTTGAATGCAAAATCATTGTCTAAAAGTATCAGTTTTACCAGCTCCTCTTCGTGGCATGTTGTAATTTTTTTAACCTGCGCTTTCACGACAGGTCTTGCAGTCTTAATCAAAGTCTTTTGTTTAGTACTTCTCTTATTGTATTCTTTAATTATAGACTCTCTCGAAACACCTGCTTTTCCGGATAATTTTTCAAAAATTAATTCTCTTTCTATTTCGCTGTTCACATTTACTATATTGTCAAAAAAATTGTTTATATATTCAACCTTGTTAGAATTTTCAAGTATTTCTTTAAAATGAAATTCTAAAAAGCTAAAATAATCTAATGAATTTTCGATTAATTTGTCGAAACTTGACTTTCCAAACTTGCTTAAATATTCATCCGGATCTTTGGCACCTTCCATTATAATAACCTGTGCTTTTAAATTGTTCCTTTTCAGCATGTTAAGAGCCTTTAAAGAAGCCTTTTGCCCGGCATCATCTGAATCAAATGCAATATAAAAACTTTTAGAGTATCTCTTTAAAAGTTTAATCTGGTTTTCCGTAAAGGAAGTGCCTAAGGCTGCAACTGCTGTGGAATAACCGTGAACATGCATTTTAATTACATCCATGTATCCTTCAACCAAAATAAAGCTGTTATTTCTTACATTTTCTCTTGCTATATTAATACCGTACAAATTATACCCTTTGTTAAAAATCAAGCTTTCAGGAGAATTCAGATATTTGGGCAATGAATCATCTAACACCCTTCCCCCAAAACCTATTATCCTTTTTTTAACATCAAATATTGGGAAAATTACTCTGTTTCTAAATCTGTCATAATATGTATTATTTTTTTCATTTTT
>CAZAYQ010000236.1:0-2363 GCA_964489345.1 uncultured Clostridia bacterium
CCAAGGATATGCAATATTTATATAATGACGGACAATTGTATTATTTTATGGATCCCGAAACATATGAGCAAATTCCGCTAAATTATGAACAGGTGGAGGAAGCGATTGTATATTTGAAGGAAAATGATTATGCACAAATGAGGTTTCACAGCGGCACTCCATTTGAAATAAACGCACCAAATTTTGTTGAACTGGAAATTGTTGAAACGGAGCCGGGTTTTAAAGGTGATACCGCAACAGGAGCTAACAAGCCTGCAACAACCGAAACCGGTGCAAAAATTACTGTACCGCTTTTTGTTGAAATAGGGGATAGAGTTAAGATTGACACCAGAACTGGTGAATATTTATCAAGAGTATAGGAGGTTACTATGGATTATTTATATGAAAAAATAGCATATTTAAAAGGTTTGGCGGACGGACTGGACGTAAAGGAAGACACAAGAGAAGGCAAGCTGTTCAATGCATTGATGGATGTTATTGAAGAAATTGCTGATTCAATGAGCGACATAGTTGAAGATCAAGATGAGGTAAATGAATATTTAGATTTGTTGGATGAAGATTTATCGATTGTTGAAGAAGAACTGTTCGGCGATTTGGAATTATATGAAGGTGATGATGATTATTATGATGATGATTATGACTTCGATTTTGACGATGACGGCGACGATGATTATGATGATTTTGACGATGAGGAACACGGCGGCTTAGCTGAAGAAGACTAATAACCAGTACATAAAAAGAGGACATTTCTTGAGGGGAATGTTCTTTTTTACGGCCAGATTTCTCCCGGGTCAACTCCGTATATTTGAACTATTTCAAATAAGCCGCTGTTTGCAATGTCCTTGGGTGTTACAAGCCAGCTGCCGTCATAATCAATATCATATCCGAACTGCATAAAGGGATACCAGACAATATGGGCGCACTGTGTGGCCTTTATATTGACGGGGAGGGGATTTTTACTGCTAAAGAGCCCTACCGTAAGGCCGTAGGGAATATCAAGCAAATTGTCCTTTGCAAATTCAGCTATTTCATCCAGGGTTTCCCGGGATGTATCCTTTAGTTTAAGCATCATAAATGAAGGAAAGTTTCTCCACTTATTAATATTCTGCAGCATTGAATCATTTCCCAGAAGCACTGCTTCCAGAGTTTCCTGATTTTCTGCATCTGTTACAATTCCTGCATGTCCATGTCTCCAGCCCAAAGAATGGGTGGCTTTTGTCACCAATACATATCCGTTTTCATAGGGTGCCAGGTCAAAACCGTATTTGTATTTGCCCTCATCATCCACAAGGGATTCATGGTTTACGATTATTGCAGATTTTGTCCTTGCTACATTGTATTTGGTGAAAAAATTTTCCTGAAATTTAAGGATTTCTTCAATTCCTCCTTTATCAAGGTCGGTTTGTTCTAGAGGTTCTTTGTGGCTTTCGTCTTTTCCAAGGATTTCATCGACGGCAGTTTTACCAAGGCCTGTCTGATAGAAGAGTTCCTTGTAGTCATCATCTGTCAGTGTTTCTTTTTCCAATATACCTGTAATATCTGTCTTGTTGTAGGCAGGAAGGGTATAGCCCTTGGGCTCAGTTATTTTTTCTGCTATCATAATTGCAGCAAATATTATAATTATTGCTATAAATACAGTTGGTACTCTTTTATGATTAAATAAAAACCTTTTTTTCTTCATTATTACTTCCTTTATTTGAGCTTCATACAGCTTCATACAGCCTTACACAGCTTTACTCAAAATTTCAATTAATGTGTAAATTGTGCTGTATTATTTCAGAGCTTTCTACAAGTATCGACCCGATTCCCGTAAATCCTTCACATTTTTAGGCCATCAACAGCTTTTTATCTTAAAATATCCACACATTAATTGAAATTTTGAGCATATTGCATCTAAAATGTCTCCCTTTTCATGAAATGAGACGGAGGTTACCAAAATTATTAAGATGAGACCCTTCTCCTTTTGTTAAAGTTCACTCAGGAATAATTAAGGCCTTAGACCTGTCATTCTGAACGCATGTGAAGAATCTAATCTCTTAAAACCTGAGATACTCAGGCAAAGGCCTCAGGGTGACAATAACAGCGAGCCGGCGTTATATATTCTCGAAGGGAACAGCAAGCTCGTCTTTTATTATATAAATAATAAGCAAAAATTACAATGGTAAAGGAGAAATTTTTGTGTTACAATATAGTATAATATTTGCTTGGAGGGAATATATGAACAGCAGTAAAAGAGGAAGGATTACAAGAATAATTTGTTTGGTATTAGCGGTTGGTATGGTTTTGACAGCTTTTATGAGCTTATTGGTATATTTGTTTTAAATGGTATAGAATTATTTCATCTTGAATTGAACGGGTGTTAT
>CAZAYQ010000237.1:0-2327 GCA_964489345.1 uncultured Clostridia bacterium
TCAATCTGCTCAAATCGCCTGTCAATCTGCTCAAATCTCCTGTCAATCTGCTCGAATCTATTGTCAATCTGCTCGAATCGCCTGTCAATACCATCGAATCTGTCATTGAACTTTTTGTCCTGCTCATTAAGTTTTACATCAATCAGGTCAGATATGGCTTGCAAATCCTCTTTCGTTAAGCTCATCGTCCTACCTCTTTTCTTTATTTTTAATAATTGTATCAATATATTCTAGTTATATCAAGTTAATAAAATTAAAATATTCTTAAAAAAATGATTTAAATCAATTCATATTTCTAAAATTTCTGCTACAATACAATTAACAGATAAAAACTTATTGGTGCCCGGCACCGAATTAGGAGAATTAAAGAGGAGTTAAGATGCAGAGAGCTATATTAGGTAAAAAAAATCAAATAACGGCAGCAGGCGGAATTTTATTGATAATCGCCTTGTTCGGTCATTTCGTTTTAAAAAGTGAAGAAGTAGTTGTATCATCCCTGGTCACCGCTTCAATTATAGGTGTTGCACCTATTGCAATTCAGGCCTTCCAGGCATTGAGGGTAAAGGTCGTAAGCATCGACGTACTGGTTACAATTGCAGTTATGGGAGCATTTCTAATCAGGAACTTTGAAGAATCGGCAATTGTTACATTCTTGTTCCTGTTTGGAGCATATTTGGAGCAGAGAACACTTAATCAAACACGGTCTGCAATCAAGGAATTAACTGAGATGGCACCGGAAAGTGCTTTAAAGCAGATGGAAGACGGTGAATTTGTAGAAGTTGAAGTTGATGAAGTTGATGTTGGAGATATTTTACTGGTTAAGACCGGGGCAAAGGTTCCGGTTGACGGCACTGTATTAACGGGAGAAGGCCACATAAATGAGGCAAGCATCACAGGTGAATCTGTTCCCGTAAGCAAGTGGAGGGATAAACAAGTATTTGCAGGAACCATATTGGAAAATGGAACCCTTCAAATTACTGCTGACAGGGTAGGCGAAGATACCACATTCGCTAAAATAATTGAACTGGTTGAAGAAGCCCAGGATTCGAAATCAGAAGCTGAACGTTTCATTGACAGGTTTTCCAAATACTACACGCCGGCTGTACTGGTTCTGTCATTTATCGTATGGTTGTTTTCAAAGGATATTGAGCTTGCAATTACAATATTGGTGTTAGGATGCCCGGGAGCACTTGTTATAGGGGTACCCGTTTCAAATGTTGCAGGCATTGGCAACGGAGCAAAGCACGGGGTTTTATTGAAGGGCAGCGAGGTTTTCCAGAATTTCAGCAGGGTTGACACCATAGTATTTGACAAAACCGGTACATTAACAATAGGAAATCCTAAGGTTGCCGACAAGGAAATTTATGCGGATAATCCTGACGAAATTGATGACATAAGGGGCTACCTGGCCAGTGTTGAAAAGGAGTCAGATCATCCTTTAGCTAAGGCAGTTGTGGAGTATATAGGTGATACCAGGGTTTATGAAGTTCTAAAGACAGATGTTGCAAAGGGCGGCGGAATTGTTGCCGAGGTTGACGGCCGCAGAGTGGCTGTTGGTAATGCTGCCCTCATGGAGAAAGAAAATGTTCATTTGAATGAAAAAGTGCTTTTAGATATTGCAAGGTTCGAAAAAAACGGGAACTCTCTTGTTCTTACATCGGTTGACGGGGAGTTGAAGGCGCTATTAGGTATTCGGGACCAAATACGGCCGGGGGTAAAAGAAGATTTGCAGAAGCTTAAGAAATTGCGTGTTAAAAACTTGGTGGTTCTGTCCGGAGACAACCAGGGTACAGTTGATTTGGTAGCAAGCGAATTAGGACTTACAGATGCTCACGGACATATGCTGCCTGAAGATAAGGCAGAATATATCAAGGACCTGGTAGATAAAGGCCATATTGTGGCCTTTGTGGGGGACGGAGTAAACGACAGTCCTTCATTGGCTCTGGCACATATTGGAATCGCCATGGGAAGCGGTACTGACGTAGCAATTGAAACATCGGATGTTGTCCTGATGAATTCAGATTTCAGCCGCCTGCCTCATGCATTAGGGTTGACAAAAGCAACCGCAAGAAACATGTACCAGAACATTTTTTTAGCAGTAGGAGTTGTACTGGTTCTATTAGTCAGCCTATTCTTCAGCGACTGGATGAACATGTCCATAGGAATGCTGGTACACGAAGGGTCTATATTGGCGGTAATATTAAACGGTATGAGGCTGCTTGGGTATAAGCTGAGTTAGGGGTGCCGGGTACCGAGAATATGGTGGCAGAAAATTTCTGCCATTATTTCATTGCCCCTATTATTAAGGTGGAGGCCGTCTAAATAAA
>CAZAYQ010000238.1:0-2325 GCA_964489345.1 uncultured Clostridia bacterium
CCCTCCCGGCCTTAAAATCAGGGGGACAGGACCGGTCATATCCACAACTGTTGATTCAAGGCCGATAAAGGTGCTTCCCCCGTCAATTATCATATCCACTTTTCCCATCAAATCCTCTATTACGTGTGAAGCTTCCGTAGGGCTTGGTCTGCCGGATATATTGGCACTGGGTGCTGCAATTGGTTTTTTGCTTTCCCTTATCAGGGCAAGTGCAATTTTATTAACGGGCAGCCTTATGGCTGCCGTATTTAAACCTGCAGTAATTTTATCTGATAGTATTTTCTTTTTATATAAAATCATTGTTAGAGGACCCGGCCAAAATTTTTCTGCCAGAAGTTTCGCTTGCTCAGGCACTTCCAGGGCCAAATCATACAATTCATCAAGGTCTGCTATATGTACTATCAATGGATTGTCCTGGGGGCGTCCTTTTGCCTTGAAAATTTTCTCCACAGCACCGTCATTTAATGCATCAGCACCTATTCCATAAACTGTTTCTGTGGGAAAGACTACAAGACCTCCCCTGTTAATAATATGGGCTGCTTCTTTAATAATATTATAATCTATATTTTCAGGATCAAGCTTAACAACCTTTGTATTTATTTCATTTTCCATCATATGCCTTCTTTTTCAGGAATGTCCCGTCATTACAGTATTATATACTACATTATCCTTATGTACAAGAATTTACTCCTTAATAAATTTTAATTTCTGAAATTGATTTTCATGCATATATATAGGTATGGGGACACACCGGTCAAGGAATGGGGGCACACCTCTGTTATCGGGATAGCCTTTGGGGTAAGAGAAATGTCCCCAATTTAGGGGGAGGTTTGTTTTGAATATATTAGATTATTTAATAATGGGATTTATTTTTGGAGGAATCGGGACTTCAATCGGAGGATTAATTTCTATATTGATATATAAACCAAGCGATAAAATGGTTTCAGGAATTTTAAGCTTTGCGGCGGGAATTATGCTGGCGGTAACATCCTTCGATTTAATGCCTGAAGCTTATGAAATCGGAGGATTCTTCATAGTTAGCTTAGGTCTTTTTATAGGACTTATAATTGTATTTTTTGCAAAAGATATAATTCCTGCTGAAAAATTAAAACAATACAAAGGAAATAAACTCAGTTATATAAAAATGAGCTTAATTATAATAATTTCTATAAGCCTGCATAATTTTCCGGAAGGCGTGGCAGTAGGCTCCAGCTTTGTTTACTCAAATGATTTAGGGGTAAAAATAGGCTTACTTATTGCAGCACACGATATTCCGGAAGGTATAAGTGTTGGAGTCCCTCTGATTATGGCAGGGGTATCTCCTTTAATGGTATTTGTCATCACTCTTCTGACAGGTCTTCCCACTGCTCTTGGAGCTGTGTTTGGAGCATTGGCGGGAGGCATCTCAGATTATTTCATAGCTTTTTGCCTTTCAGCTGCAGCAAGCAGCATGCTCTATGTGTCAGCAAATGAATTAATTCCTGAAGCATATATGCTTTATAAAGGAAAAAGCAGCTCAATTATGCTGCTTATAGGTTTCATGTGCGGATGTTATATATCCTTTGGCATGTAATTTGTTCAAAATTTCAAGTAATGTGTGATATCTCCCTTATTTTACTTAAAGATCCTTATAAACCTTTTCATATATTCCTTTAAGCAAGGAGCCGATTTTTTCATTATCCCCTTCCTTGAATCTTATGCTTATTCCGCAGTCAGAACTGATACTTCTCGGTACCGGTATGGTTTTAAAATTAAGATTATTTTTCTTGAGTATTGATTCAGCTTTCATGGCATATGAAACAGATTTAAATGTCATGTAATTATATTTCATATTTCTGTCTTACTCCATTTCATCCAAGGTAAGGCTGTAGCCTTCCAGGAATTCATCCATAAATATTTTCACTTCAGGCATATTAATGCTTTTTATTGTGGAAAGCAAGGCTTGCTTTGCTTTTAGAAATTCCTTATTGCCTGACTTTTCTTCTTCCAGGCACTTAATATATGCACTTATTTTATCTGCTGCCTTTATAGTTTTCCATATTTCCTTCTCATCTTCATTAGGAACCAGCACATCTTGAAACTCTTCTTTAAAATCCCGGGGAAGCATATTCAGCAGTCTTTCATTTACTGACAGCTCCACATCCTTATAAGCTGATTTAATTACAGAATTGTAATATTTAACCGGTGTGGGCATATCTCCCGTAAATATTTCTGACACATCGTGATAAATTGCATATAGGGCTGTCTTCTCCGGGTTTACGTTCATATTTAACCGTCTTTTCTGTATTACTGCCAAAGCATGAGCAATAACAGCAACATCAAGGC
>CAZAYQ010000239.1:0-2322 GCA_964489345.1 uncultured Clostridia bacterium
GTTATATAGCTGGTGGTTTCTTCTGTTGTCTTTTTTAAAATAAGCTCTGAATTGCTGTGATTCAAAATTGCTTTATTGGGAATACCTGCTTTGTCCATCAATTTAAGCATGGTAACTAAGGAAATCGGTGAATCCAAATTATCATTGGTAAAGGACATAATTTTATTTATATCTTTATTTTGTATAGCTTCCATGCTTATTGAATCCATTTTATCAGCATCATGTAAATTTAAATAATGCGAAAAGTCAATGGAGGCTATAAATAATGTTTCTTCCATATTTAAGTTTTCATACAAGGCATCTGTCAGTATTTCTACATCTTCCAAGCTCACTTGTTTTGTTAAAACCAAGGTAACTACTTTAACATCTTTCAAATAATAATTTATAAATGGAATAATGGAAGATGTAGAATGCTCTACGGTTAACTTGTCATTATTTTCTATTATGAAACTATTATTCAATAATTCTTTGGTTATTTCTTTGTCCGTTTCTAAAATCCCGGTCGGAGTTTGCCAATTGTTCAAAGTTGTAAAGATTTTGCCTTTATCTGTACTTTCATGGTCCGGACCAATCAACACCACTGTTTTATATTTATCCTTGCTTACATTTTGAAAAACTTCATGAATCAAGTCCTTTGCAACTAAGTGATGAGGCACTATACAACCTCGTATGTTACCCCCATCTTCAATTGTTTTATAGGCTGGAATGTTGATAAAATCTCTTGTATTATAATAGAGGCACTCAATATTTTTGCTGTTATACAGGTATGGCTCTGATTCAGTTTCATTTGTTGTGTTCTTATAAGCAAATATAGTTCCCGTAATTGCTATAAACAAGAGAAATATAGTTGTTATTTTTAATACCTTTCTCAATATTTACACCTCATTTATTTCAAGGTTCGTTCCCGAAATTCTTATTTTATTGTTAGAACTTCTTTGTCAACATAATTTAATTTAGTCTCCAAGTTTTCTTTTATAACCACATAATCCACCGTATACTCTCCGTTTTGGGCAGCTTGAATATAAAATGTAATAGGAATTGCAGCGAAGTTTTGTCTGTCATAATGGAAGAAAAATCTTAACTTTTGCCCGTCTTCATCAACCCAAAACGGTTTTTGCCTGTCAACTTCAACAAACCTGAAACCTGCAGGAACTACATATGTTATTTCGTAATTGCCTGCTATTACATTGTTGCTGAAGGATGGCATAATGGTTACCTTCACTAAGTCAGAATGATTGTAAGACATTTGATATTCCGAAGAATCATTAAGTCTATAATTTATATTGATGGAAAAATCATCGGTTTTATTTTTTTCCAAATCATCTTTATTGCCAAGTGCTTGAACCTTGCAGGCTATAGAGCCCTTAATGTTTTTAAACTTAATATTTTGAATCTTTTCCTCAGGAACAGAAAAGTTTTCTCTGTCAAATAATTTTAATTTGTAAGTTTTATCTTTGCCCTCTGAGCTAACAGTAACCTCACCGAATAAGTCTTTAATTTCATCCAAGGACATAATATTACGGTCCATAATGTATATAAGCTGCTCAAAATTTGATAAAGTAAACTTAGAAGGATTATTATAAATATATTTAAATAATTTGTCACTGCTTTCATAATCCTGAAGCTTACATCCTAAAACAGACAAGAGGGCTGTCAATTCATAGTTTTCAGAATACTTATAATTTTCATCGGCAGCACTTTCAAAATATAGATAGTCTCCCGATTCTTTAAAGTTTTGTGAAAACTCTTTGTAATATTTCTTTGCCCTATTAAAGTCTCCAAACTCTGCCAAAGCTAATGATAAATAAATTTTATCCCTGATTTCCAATGTATTGTTTTCCAATAAATCATAAATTGTCAGCAATACCGGCTCCTTATAAGTGCTTAAGCCCCATAGAGCAGCAGAAATTTCAGGGCTGTAATCCGGTTTTCCCAATATGTTTTTTAAATATGTTTTGGACTTAAGCCTTGTATATTCATTGTCTGTTAAGTTCATAAGCTTGGCAGTTATTTCTGCATCTGCCGCAGAATATGTGAAAAGACTGTAGCCCCCGTAGGATTCAATTTCATATCTGTTAATTTCATCAATCAGTACATCCTCCTTATAAGGTAAATCCGTTTCAAAATAATCATTGATATATTTAGCTGCCAGCATTGAGCATACTGTTTGGTCAATCCTCTTGCCATGGTTTGCTAAAATATCTTCCAAACTCTTGTAAAAGTCAGAGCGGCTTTCATTAAACAAGGTAATTACAGGATTTGAATAAACTTTACTTAAGACTGTATCTTCCGACAGTTTATAATAAGTGGTATTGTTAAAAT
>CAZAYQ010000240.1:0-2278 GCA_964489345.1 uncultured Clostridia bacterium
GACTGCGGTCTGTTGGAGAGCTTCTTCAAAATCAGGTGAGAGTAGGATTATCAAGGATGGAAAGGGTAGTCAGGGAAAGAATGACTATTCAGGACGTGGATGTGGTAACACCTCAGGTTCTTATAAACATAAGGCCTGTATCAGCAGCCATAAAAGAATTTTTCGGCTCAAGCCAGCTGTCCCAGTTTATGGACCAGACAAATCCATTGGCTGAGCTTACCCATAAAAGAAGAATGTCGGCTCTGGGGCCGGGCGGATTATCCAGGGACAGGGCAAGTTTTGAAGTAAGAGACGTTCACCATTCTCATTACGGCAGGATGTGTCCCATTGAAACACCGGAAGGTCCTAACATAGGGCTGATAACATCTCTTGCAACATATGCAAGAATCAATGACTATGGATTTTTGGAATCTCCCTACAGAAAAGTTGATAAGAAAACGGGAAAGGTTACTGATGTTATAGATTATCTTACTGCAGATGTGGAAGATACAAAAATAATAGCCCAGGCTAACGAACCTTTGAATGAAGACGGCAGCTTTACACACAGCCGTGTTGTTGTAAGGGGAATTGACGGTATAAATGAAATTGCTTCCAAAGACATGGTTGATTATATGGAGGTTTCTCCAAAGCAGGTTATTTCTATTGGAACAGGCATGATTCCATTTTTGGAAAATGACGATGCCAACCGTGCCCTGATGGGTGCAAACATGCAGAGGCAGGCAGTGCCCCTTTTGGTTACTGAAACTCCAATAATCGGGACAGGTTTGGAGCATAAGGCATCCATGGATTCGGGAGCGGTTATTATTGCCGGCCATGACGGAAAGGCAGTGTCTGTAACTGCCTCGGAAATTATAATAAAAAGAAGCGACAACGGTATGATTGATAAGTATTCACTGCTTAAGTTCAAACGTTCAAACAGCGGTACCTGCGTAAATCAAAAACCTATTATATTTAAAGGTGATGAAATAAAAAGGGGTCAGATAATTGCTGACGGACCTTCAACCCATGACGGCGATATGGCTATCGGAAAGAATCTTTTAATAGGATTTATGACCTGGGAGGGTTATAACTACGAAGATGCCATGCTCTTAAATGAAAAACTGGTTATGGATGATGTTTTAACATCTGTTCATATTGAAGAATATGAGTCGGAAGCAAGAGATACAAAGCTTGGTCCTGAAGAAATAACAAGGGATATACCAAATGTGGGGGATGATTCTCTAAAGGATTTGGACGAGAGGGGAATAATAAGAATCGGAGCCGAGGTTAAATCCGGTGATATTCTTGTGGGTAAGGTTACCCCTAAGGGAGAAACTGAACTTACGGCCGAAGAAAGGCTCTTAAGGGCAATATTCGGCGAAAAGGCAAGAGAAGTAAGAGATACTTCCCTTAAAGTTCCTCACGGTGAAACAGGAATTATCGTTGATGTAAAAGTATTTACAAGAGAAAACGGCGATGAATTAAGCCCGGGAGTAAGCAAGCTTGTAAGGGTATATATAGCAACAAAACGTAAAATAAATGTAGGCGACAAAATGTGCGGACGGCATGGAAACAAGGGTGTTATTTCAATGATAATGCCTGAAGAGGATATGCCTTATCTGCCGGATGGAACACCTCTTGAGGTGGTATTGAATCCACTGGGGGTTCCTTCCCGTATGAATATTGGTCAGGTTTTGGAAGTCCACCTTGGATTAGCTGCTAAAAAATTGGGCTGGGAAGTTGCAACACCGGTATTTGACGGTGCGGTTGAAGATGATATATGGGATGCCCTGGAAATGGCAGGCTACCCGAGAAGCGGAAAAATTGAGCTGAGAGACGGGCGGTCAGGCGAATATTTTGAAGGGCCCGTAACTGTGGGATATATGTATATGCTTAAGCTTCACCATCTTGTTGACGACAAGATCCATGCCCGTTCAACAGGACCTTATTCACTGGTTACCCAGCAGCCTTTAGGAGGCAAAGCTCAGTTCGGGGGCCAGAGGTTCGGAGAAATGGAAGTCTGGGCTTTGGAGGCCTATGGTGCAGCTCACACACTCCAGGAAATATTAACGGTAAAATCCGATGATGTTAACGGCAGGGTTAAAACATATGAGGCAATCGTAAAAGGCGAGAATATTCCTGAACCCGGAATCCCGGAATCTTTCAAAGTGCTTGTTAAAGAACTGCAGTCTTTAGCTTTGGATATCAAAATAATTACCAGCGATGATGAAGTTGAAATAATTGAAACTATGGATAATGATGACGATATAGCTATTGATTCAGAAATTTTAAATGACAT
>CAZAYQ010000241.1:0-2254 GCA_964489345.1 uncultured Clostridia bacterium
AACAATTTCTCTTGCATCCTTCATTTCCTCCTTTTATGTTAATTTTAATTCTTTAGCATTAAGTATTAGTATGCAGTTAATTAAATTATTTATTACATATATTCTATAAATAAAATAACATAAAGTCAATTGATAATTAAAAAAGCTCCTGTATATGACATGGTCCCCGGACCGTAATAATAAGCTAAACCATTGTCTTTGCATAGTCTGGACACGTATATGCCGTAAGATTCCAGGGAAGCAAACGCTTTATCCGGAAAACGACAAGCTTCATCAGGGTATGTGCATTCCCTGCAGACAGTACATGCTCCTGCATTCAAAGGAAGAATCTCCTTATACCTGCCATCGTTTGCTAAAAAATCAAACAGTTTTAAAAACCGCTCTTTATGACGGTCCAGCATCGCCATCATACCTTTGTAGTCAAAGCTGCTTTTAAGGTTTCCCATTGTCTGTACAATCAGCCCGCTTTCAAATTTTTCTATCCTTGCCCGGCATTCTTCCAGCGTCCCGCAGCCCGGAGGACATGCCCAGTTTTTCCCGTATGCTCCGCAGGTGTTTGCCTTGCACATGTCCCGTACTTCAGGCAAAAGTTCCAATGTTTTTACATCAAGCATCCCATAATATTCAAAGCCGGCATCAGCGGCTGCTTTAAACAGATAATTATTTTCCATCCTGCCTCCGGTATTCAGTAATTTAAATAATAATAATACAGTATAAATATTATATAATAAATTCTGTTGAAATGCAAAGTTTTATGATGTAATATTTAAGAGCACAAAACTTTTGGAGGGTAAGATGAATTACGAAGAAGCAATTGAATATATTCATTCTACATATAAATTCGGCTCAAAGCTTGGTCTTGACAGGATTAAAAGGCTGATGGACCTGCTTGGAAATCCTCAGAACTCTTATAAGACCATCCATATAGCAGGTACAAACGGCAAAGGTTCAACCTGCAGCTTGATTCATGAAGTTCTTGTGGAATCAGGCTATAAAACTGCCTTATTCATAAGCCCCTATTTGGAAGAATTTACTGAAAGAATTCAGATAAATAAAGAGCATATAGACAAGGAATCCCTGGCAAGAATTACAGCCTTGGTAAAAGAAAAAATTACTTTGATGATAGGGGAAGGATATGACCACCCTACAGAATTTGAAATTGTAACAGCCGTGGGCTTTAAGTATTTTCAGGAGCAGAATGTTGATTTTTTGGTTCTTGAGGTGGGTTTGGGAGGAAGGTTTGATGCGAGCAATATAGTGGAAAAACCTTTGGTCTGCATCATAACTTCCATAAGCTATGATCATATGGACCAGCTTGGAGACACATTAGAAAAAATAGCTTTTGAAAAGGCAGGCATAATTAAAGAAGGCTCTCCGGTGGTAATTTATCCTCAGGCAGACAATATTACAAATGTTATAAAAGAAAGTGCCAGGCAAAAAAATGCTTTTGTTTACCAGGCATATGCACATAATATTGAAAAAACAAGCTCAGATATTGCCGGTCAAAAGTTTAGGTATTTAAAAAGAGATGTCTTTGACCTGCCGGAAATAAAAATAACTCTATTGGGCGGCCACCAGCTTTTAAACGCACTCACAGCCCTCTTGGCATTAGAACTTATAAAAAAGGAAGCTTTCAATATAAGTTCAGAAAGTCTTGTTAAAGGTTTTTCCAACTGCAGATTTCCCGGCAGATTTGAAATTATTAACAAAGCTCCTCTCATTATTCTTGACGGAGGCCACAATATTGACGGCATAAACTCTTTTACAAGGACCCTAAAAGAGTATGTCAAGGAAAAGTCAACATTTTTCTTTGCTATACTAAAGGATAAAAATCCTGAGGAAGCTTTGAAATTATTGCTGCCTTTGGCAAAAGAAATTTACACCTTGACTCCTTTGAGCCCAAGAGCATTGAAAGCATCCGATTTAGCTGAATTAATAAAAAAACATACAAAAATAAAAGTTACCCCCTTGGATAACTATGAAGATATACTGCCCCTAATTAAAAATGCAGAAAAAAATGACATCATGGCCTTTTCAGGCTCATTATACATGATTGGAAATGTAAGGACAATACTGAGAAATAACGGTTTTGCAGATAATATAAAATAGGGTTAGGGCATCTCACAGTCTCGCTGCGAATGACCTGCCATCCATTTTTCAGAAATCATATTCGGGGACATTCCTCTTACTCCAAAGGTTTACCCTATAGAAGAGGTGTGTCCCCATACCTCTTACAAATGGGGTTAGGGCATCT
>CAZAYQ010000242.1:0-2218 GCA_964489345.1 uncultured Clostridia bacterium
GCTTAGCCATTACTCTTGTTTCAGAATATGCATTGTCAAGCCAGATTTCATTTTCATCAACTGTTCCATCCTCATCACTTAAAACCGCATCTAAATTTGTTTGTATTACTGTGAGAGGAGTTCTCAGCTCGTGAGATGCATCTGCCACAAATTCCCTCTGCCTTATCCATGTTTCCTTAACAGGAGTCAGTGCCTTGCCTGTAAGGATATAACTTAAGGCAAGAAGAATTATGGTGCTGCAGATTCCTATTCCGGTAAGCGCGTTTCTTAAAAAAGCCCAAAGTATGTCTTCATTGACGGTATTTTGATAAACCTGCACTATGCTTTGGCCGGTAAAATCATTAAAATATCTTGTATAAATCCTGTAACTAAAGCTGCCTATTTTTCTTGTTGTATATGAATCTTGTTTTTCTTCAATTGCTTTTTGTGCAAGAGGCTTTATATCATCAATAATTTTTGTTTCACCTTCATCGAAAAAAACAGGGGTTAGATTTTGATTATAAACAATATAGGATGCCTCCAGCTTTTTGGCCTCTATGGGATTATTGTGCAGATACCTTCTGAATAAGGCTCCGTTAAAGAAGTAATCTTCATAAGACGTATTTTTATAGTTGTAAATCCTTATTGCTTCTGCCCGCATAAGCTCTTTGCTGCCGCCTTCAAATATAATTTTCGTAAATTTATATATTCCGGCTGAAACAAAAAACATAAAAAGAATAAGAATTATACCCATGTATGCGGTTAGTTTCAGATGAAGTTTCCTAAACATTTATTTCTCCTTAAGCATATAGCCTATGCCCCTTACGGTTTCGATTTTTACATTGCTGTCTTCAAGTCTTTTTCTTAAATGATGGACATATATTTCTATATTGCTTTCAAGTATATCAGCCTCAAGTCCCCATATTCTATCGATAATCTGCTCCCTTGTAAAAACCTGCCTGGGTTTTCTTATGAACATTTCCATGAGCATGGCTTCTTTAAGAGGCATTTTATATTCACCGTCTCCTACATACAAGAGATAGTTTTTAACGTCGTACTTAATATCCTCAAATTCAAATACTTCACCTGCAAATTCTGTGCTCTTTCTTCTTGCAAGTGCCTTGACTCTGGCAATCAATTCCTTAGTGGCAAATGGTTTGACCAGATAATCATCTGCTCCTGTTTCAAGGCCAAAAACTCTGTCATCCACTGTATCTTTGGCAGTAAGCATGATTACAGGCGTTTTTATGCCGTCTTTCCTGATTGTTTTCAATATTTGAATGCCGTCTACACCGGGAAGCATTATATCTAAAACTATTACATCATAAATGTCCTTGCCTGCAAGAATCAGCCCCTCTTCGCCATCATTTGCTATGTCAACGTCAATTTTTTGCTTACTAAATAAAAAATTCAAAGCCTGTGTTATTTTAACTTCATCTTCAACAATTAATATCCTCATGTACAATCCCTCCATTATACATTGTCATTTTGATTTCGCAGTACTCCATTATAAGCCCCGGCGAAAAGTTTACCTTCTTAATGCCATAATACATCAAAATCCTTAAAATTACATTAATATTTAATATATAATATAGAGGGAAGGCAGGTTTTGTCAAGCACCGCCAGAAGCCCCAATAAAATAAAGTCCTTCATATTAATTTATGAAAGACTTTATATTTATTAAAATATCAGCATTGTTGTTTATGGCGCCGGAATTACATCATTCCGCCCATTCCGCCCATTCCGCCGCCCATTGGCATAGGAGGTTCTTCCTTGGGTTCGTCTACAACTGCTGCTTCTGTTGTCAATAACATTGCTGCTACACTTGCTGCATTTTGAAGAGCTGACCTTACTACCTTTGTGGGGTCTACGATACCTGCTTCAATCATCTTTACATATTTTTCATTCATTGCATCAAATCCCATGCCCTTATCGCTGTGTTTGATTTTTTCAACAACTACCGAGCCTTCAAGACCTGCATTGATTACAATTTGTCTTAAGGGTTCTTCCAATGCTTTTTCAATTATCTTAGCACCTGTCTTTTCGTCTCCTTCCAATCCTTCAGCTACATTTGAAACTGTTCCGATTGTACATAAAAGTGCAACTCCGCCACCTGATACCAAACCTTCTTCAACGGCTGCCCTTGTAGCATTTAAAGCATCTTCAATTCTTAATTTCTTTTCCTTCATTTCAGTTTCTGTAGCTGCTCCAACATTGATAACTGCTACTCCGCCTGTTA
>CAZAYQ010000243.1:0-2210 GCA_964489345.1 uncultured Clostridia bacterium
CCCATCCATCTGGGCAGCTCCTGTAATCATGTTCTTAACATAGTCAGCGTGTCCCGGGCAGTCAACATGTGCATAGTGTCTGTTTGGAGTTTCATACTCAACGTGAGAAGTCGATATGGTAATTCCTCTTTCTCTTTCTTCCGGAGCCTTGTCTATATGATCAAATGCTATAAATTCTCCGGTTCCGTATCTTTTGTTCAATATCAGTGTAATTGCTGCTGTCAAGGTTGTTTTGCCGTGGTCAACGTGGCCGATTGTACCGATATTAACATGCGGTTTTGTTCTTTCAAATTTTTGCTTTGCCATTTCAATCCCTCCCGGATTTAAATTTTTAGTTTTGGAGCTTACGAGCAGACTCGAACTGCCGACCTCCTCATTACCAATGAGGTGCTCTACCGCCTGAGCTACATAAGCGTGCTGTCAAACCCTTGTTGTTAACAAGTTTTATTATATCAACATTGAGAAAATAAATCAATAGGTAAATTTCTATGTAATTGTAGTGAATTTCTATGCCGGTTATTGTTCACACCCGACAGATTGTCATCCTGTAACCTGTGACGCGGTCTTACATCCTTTTTCTGAATTTATCAAGCTTATCCAGGGTTTCAGTATCCAATATCTGGTTGATGTTGCTTCCTTTTTGCCTTGGCTGGCTTGTTTTCGTACGAATATCCTTTTTAGTATCCTCAAGCTCCATAATCAATTCCCGGGCAGTGAGCCTTGTCCCTCCCCTTGCCAGAACAATCTGCTGAATTGCCCCGTCTGATGTGGCAACCTGGACCCTTTCATACCTGCCTATCCTGTCAAGCTGCTTTTCAATATAGGAGTCTGCTGTTTCATTCTCCTTTGTGTAGACAACTTCAACACCAAAAACAAGCTCCTTCTTTTCCTGACTTCCCTTTACCAGGTGGGCATCAAAGACAAGGACTACCCTAAGCCCCTTGTATGCCTGGTATTCCACTAAAAGCTCAATAAGCTTATTTCTTGCATTCTCGATATTTCCCGAAACATCCCTGTAATACTGCCACTGATTTATAACATTGTATCCATCTATAAAAAGATATTCCTTTTTCATTCTTGCCATTGGATTGACCTTTGTTTCATTATTTCATATATAATAATTGAAGCTGCATTAGAGGCATTTAAGGAACTAACATTTCCCTTCATGGGGATTTTAACGAGAATATCACACTTTTCCCTAACCAGCCTTCCTATTCCAAAGCCTTCGCTTCCTATAACAAGGCCTGCCGGAACATCAAACTTCTCTTCATATATATATTTCCCGCCTTCCATGTCAGCCCCGTATATCCAAAGACCTTTTTCCTTTAATGTTTCCAGCGTATCGCTTATATTGTTAACCCTGCATACAGGAAGATATTCGATTGCACCGGCTGAGGATTTTGCAGCAATAGAATTTATCCGGGCAGCCCTTCTTTTGGGAATTATCACACCGTGGGCACCCAGGCATTCGGCGGAACGAATAATAGACCCTAAATTGTGGACATCTGTAATTTCATCAAGAATTATAACTAAAGGCTTTTCGTTTTTTGCCTTTGCATAATTTAAAATATCATCAATATCCTTGTATTCATAGTCCATAGCTTCCGCTATAACTCCCTGATGATTTTTATTAATGCTTATTCTGTCCAAAAGAGCCTTATCCACATTCTTAATCAAAATATTCTTAAGTTTGGCAAGCTCGAATATTTTGTTCAGGGACCCCTTTGCCGCTTCCTTGTTAATCAATATTGTATCAATTTGAGCATCGCTTCGGAGTGCTTCAATCACCGGATTTCTACCTTCGATTATTCGCAAACTTCATCATCCTTTTTCTCTATTATCTCAATAATTTTATCAAAAATATACAAAAGCCTGTCAATATCCTTATTTAAATACAAATATCCCAGGAGGGTTTCAAATCCCGTTGCATACCTGTAATCCATAAAGTCAACATTCTTGGGAGAAGAAGTAACCTTGGCATTTCTCCCCCTCTTGACAAGCTTTTTCTCCTCCTCGGTAAGTACATCCATTAATTCACACACAATATAAGCCTGTGCCTTTGCCTTAACAAACTTTACAGTCAGCCTGTGCATTTTGTTCACGCCTATATCGTGAGTATTTAATACATAGCTTCTTACCAAAAGCTCATATACAGCATCACCTGCATATGCCAGCTGTGCAGGTGAATACATGTATGTGCCCTTTATTCT
>CAZAYQ010000244.1:0-2205 GCA_964489345.1 uncultured Clostridia bacterium
AATATATTATAGTCTATATATCAAAATATTGGAGGTTTTTATGTTTTTATTGACTTATTCTTATAACAGCGAAGTGGCCCTTGGCTTTCTAAACGAAGAAAAGACAGGCATTATCCCTGCTTCAAAAGTGTTAAAGGGGGCAGAAAATTTAGATATGACAGGCATTATTGAAATTTTTGAAAGTCTTGATTTAGATCAATTAAAAAATTCCCTTGATACATACCAGGAAGAAATCGAGCTCAGCCATGTAAAAATTTTATCACCTATACCCTATCCAAGGAGAAATGTAATTTGTCTGGGGAAAAACTATCTGGACCATATTAACGAAGTAAAAAGCTTAAAAAACGTGAATTCGGATATACCTGAGAAACCTATTTATTTCAGCAAAATTGCATATCCTTCCATAGGTCATGGGGACCTTGTTGATTCTCATTCCAGTCTTGTTAAACATTTGGACTATGAAGCTGAACTGGCTGTTATAATAGGTAAAAAGTGCAAGAATGTCCCTGTAGAGGAAGCTGAAGACTGCATATTCGGATATACAATCGCCAATGATATTTCTGCAAGAGATATACAAACATCACACGGCCAGTGGCACAAGGGCAAGTCCTTTGATACATTCTGTCCCATTGGCCCATACATTGCACATAAATCAAATGTTGCCTTCCCGCCAAAACTGAAAATTCAAAGCTATGTAAACAAGGAGCTTAGACAAAACGGAAATACGGGCGACCTGATATTTGGTATAGCTGCAATTATAAAAGACCTTACCGCAGCTATAACCCTCTATCCCGGGGATATAATACTGACAGGTACTCCGGCAGGCGTGGGAGCCGGATTTAATCCCCCAAAATACCTGAAACCTGGAGACAGGGTGGACTGTGTAATAGAGGGATTAGGAACACTTTCGAATACAATCAAATAGTGACAAGGGGTGACAAGGGGACGGGGTTGCTGGCATAAGCATATGACAGCAACCCCGTCCCCTTGTCACTAAAAGATATTTTCAATTGTTAAACATTCATTTTCGTCAACTACATAGAACAGAACAATCAAGTGCTCAAGCTCTGCTTGAGCAAGTGTTTTTTCTTCGTTTTCAATATATATATTAAGCTGTCTTAAGGAAGAATCTATATTGTCAAGGTCTTTTTGGTTTAAAAAGAAAACCCAGGTTCTTTTAACCTCATACCATTTGTCTGTGTAGGTTGAAATGTCTTCCTTGGCCCTTTCCCAGTTTTCATTTCTAACAAGGTCCGATAAATAAGTCAGATTATCCCAGTAGTATGTTGTTACAGGGTCTACAGACCCATAATAAAACCATGCCCATGCTCCTATCATCAACATTAATATAATAATTGAAATAACAAGCATTCTCATAATTACCTCTTGTAAAATACAAATTTATCATCTTCATCAACGAGACCGTAAAGCACATCCTTATAGCTCAAATTTTCTCTTTTCAATTTCCTGTCAAGGTCTTCCTTGGGAATATTAAACTTTTCCAAATTATTGTACATTATCTTTCCGTCCAAGATTGTTGCAATTGGAATCCTCTTAACTCTTTTGGCCGTCTTGCTTTCCGGTGCCACTATGCTCACATCCCCATTTGTTTCTATAATAACATAATCTACATCTTTTAAATCAAAGTAGCCTTTAAGACGCATCTGGCCTAAAACATCATTTACGTTAATCCTTAATCTATTCATATCTTTAATGTTAAATTTCCCATGATCGTAAATTATCGTAGGAGCTCCGCTTATAACTTTCCTTGCTATATTGCTTTTAAGCGTTATATATGATATCAGGCACTGCAAAAATATAATTACGGAAATAGCCATCAAGCCGTGGGCTAATGGGGCATCCAAGTCCTCCATGGGCATTGCTGCAAGTTCTGCCAATACTAATGACACAACCAAATCAAAAGGCTGCAGTTCTCCCAAATCACCCTTTCCCATTATGCGCATTGCAAGCAGCAAGAATGCATACAATATTAAGGCCCTTATGGCAACAATCATATTAAACCTCCACGCAATCATTTATTATCTTTACCGGAAAGCTTAATAATATACGTTTGACAAGGGGACGTAATTTTTGGGGACGGTGGGTACGGTTCTAATTTTGGGGACGGTTCTTTTCGTTCTCATGGAAAACTCCGGGAACCCATAATTTGCTTCTTTAAGAACAAAAAGAACCGTCCCCAAAATT
>CAZAYQ010000245.1:0-2198 GCA_964489345.1 uncultured Clostridia bacterium
ACCTGCAAAAAGGCCAAGGATTGGCTGGTGAAAAATAATATCGATTTTGTAGAAAGACCTATAAAGGAAGAGAATCCTAAGGAGGATGAACTGACAGACTGGGTAAGAATAAGCGGCTATCCATTAAAGAAATTCTTTAACAAGAGCGGGAAAATATATAAAGATTTAAATTTGAAAGAAAAGCTGCCAAATATGACTGATGAAGACAAAATTAAACTCTTATCAACTGATGGCATGCTTGTAAAAAGGCCTATATTCTTGGGAGAGGATATTGTTTTAGTAGGATTCAAGGAAGATGAATGGAGAAGACTGTTGGATGAGTAATGAGAGAATAATTAAAGTCTGATATAATCCGGAGTGATGTTAGTAATGTTTTGTTTTAATACAAGGTCCCTTAAGATATTAGGGATTTTTTTATTGGAGAGAATATTGCTTTGTGTTATACTGTAAGCGGAAGTGTTAATGAAGGTGAATAATTACATTATGACAATGATGAATAATGATAAATCAGATAAATTAGGATGTCTCATAATTCACGGCTTTGGAGGCGGCCTTTTTGAAATAGAATCTTTAGCTGATTATTTAATAGAAAGAGGTTACATTGTTGCATGTCCTAAATTGAAGGGTCATACCGGCATCGGCAGGGATATGAAAACTGCTGATTATAAGGACTGGATAAAATCTGCAGAAGAAGACCTGGTTAAATTGATGGAAAAAACTCAGAATATAGCAATTATAGGGTTCTCCATGGGTGGTTTGATTGCTGTGAACTTAGCTTGTAAATATGATATAGAAACTATAGTAACCATAAATACACCAATATATTATTGGAACCTTTACAGGGTGGGCTGCAATATTTTAGATGACTGCAAGAATAGAAGGACAAATAATATCAAGAGGTATTTAAAGGCTAAAAATGCTTCGCCGGCCATTTCAATGCTAAACTTTTTGCGTTTATTAAACTCCACTAAAGCAAAGTTTTCTGACATTAACTGTCCGGTATTAATTTTGCAGGCTAAAGATGATGATACAACAAAAGTAAAAAGTACAAATTACATATATGATAATATTAAATCTGCGGAAAAGGAAATAATTTTGTATGAAAAAGGCGGTCATCAAGTGCTGTTGAGCCCTTACAAAGATAAAATTATAATAGATATTGGAAATTTTTTAGATTCCCGGAATTAAAAGAAAATATATTTAAAGCTAATAATTATTATGGAAATTATGAATAAACAGGAGGCATTTTTATAATGAAACTAAATTTATTTATTACAGCAATAACTCCGGGCATAGCAATAGCATTGGTATTTTACTGGGTTGACAGACACGACAGGGAGCCTCTAAGCATGTTGTTGAAGGTCTTTATTTTTGGTGCCCTTTATGTTTTTCCCACAATACTTATTGAAAACTTCCTATTATTCTTCAATATATTCGGAGGGTTGCCGGCTGCTGCTTACACTGCTTTTATTGTTGCCGGATTAACGGAAGAATATATGAAAAGGAAGGTTGTGCTAAAGTATGTATATAATAATCCGGTATTCAACGAGAAACTGGATGGTATAATCTACTGTGTTATGGCTGCACTGGGCTTTGCAACCATTGAGAATATAATGTATGTTGTATTTTCATTTTCAGACGTTGAATCAGTGGGCTACTACAGGGCGATAATTTCGGTTCCGGCTCACATGCTCTTTGCTGTAACCATGGGTTATTATCTTTCATTGGCCAAATTTGCTTCAAGCCCTGAAGAGCACCGTCACTATTTTAAAAAATCGTTATCGGTGCCTGCTTTGATGCACGGAATTTTTGATTTTATATTAATGGCAGATATTCCGATTTTAATGATTTTCTTTATGCCCTTTGTAATTTATTTGTGGGTTGTAAATTTAAAGAAATTAAATATTTATTACAATGACTCTAAATATTATGCAAACAAAAAGAGTGAGCTTAATGAGTTTGATGACTTCGATGAAATTTAAGTTAGATTCGTTTTTACATTTCAAGGGTTTGCTATCCTGAGCAAGGGGTATATTTGCCCCGGATTGTTGACATGTATGCAATTTATAACTAGAATTAATATATAGAATTTTTCCGGGATGCGAGGTTTGAATCTTTATAGTTTATAAGAATTAAGTGGGAATTCAGACTTGGATATCGACATAAAAAAATGATAAAATATAGGAGAATGCATATGG
>CAZAYQ010000246.1:0-2187 GCA_964489345.1 uncultured Clostridia bacterium
GAGTTTGTTGTACCTAAGTCAATTCCTATAACTTTGCTCATTATTTTCCTCCATTTATATTAATATATAATTTATTATTATTAGTTTATTTGTTATTTATGGCTTCTTACAAATTCTGACCATTGACGGCCGTAATAATTTGTCATTGACAGTATATCCTTTTTGAAGAACATCAATTATGATTCCGTCATCGTGTTCCCGGCATTCTTCAAATGCAACTCCATGGTGGAGATTGTAGTCAAAAGGTTTGTTGAGGGCTTCTATTTCCTTCAATCCCTTTTTGCTTAATATTCCCATAAGCTGATTGTAAACCATCACAACGCCTTCCTTGAAAGAGTCTGTTTCCGATGCATCTGCTGCAATTGCCCTCTCCAGGTTGTCGATTACGGGGAGCAGGTCACAGATTACACCGGCTACTGCATCTCCGTAAGTTGAAAACTTTTCTTTTTCTTTTCTGTCCTTAAAATTTAAATAATCTGCCTGAAGCCTCAGGAGTTTGTTGTTAAGGGCTTCTATTTCTTTGTTTTTCTTTATTAATTCTGCAACCGGGTCTGCTGTTTCTTCTACTTCTTTCTTTTTTGCAGCTTCTTCAGTTTTTACCTTGTCACTTGCCTTGTCAGCCGAATCTTCTGCCGATGTTTTTTTTGTCTCTTCAGAATCTTCTTCAATTTCTAATTCTTCTTCAATTTCTAATTCTTGTTCAGCTTTGTTAACTTCATCATGCTTCTTGTGTCTCGCCATTTTTTCACTCCTCGTTTTCACCGTTAAAGCTTTGGTTGATTATTTCATTTATCGCATCCGATATGGATTTAACGGTTGAAATTACATTATTATAATCCATTCTTGTCGGTCCTATAACTCCGATTCTTCCTATAAGCTTTCCGTTAAATCTATAGGTTGCAGTTATAAGGCTGCATTCTCTTAATTCCAGGTTCTCATTTTCACTGCCTATACAAATGTTAAAATCATTCTCACCTGTATATTGCAGCAGTTTTGCCACGCTGTTTTTATCTTCCACAAAAGAAATAAATTCTCTTGCTTTTACAACATCATTGTATTCGGGCAGGTCTAATATATTTGTAATTCCGTCCGAAAATACATTTACTTCTTCAAATTTTGCTAGCTGCTCCATCAAATATGGCAGCAGCTCAATCAATGCATCGTTGTCTGCTTCTCTTGTATAGTAGAGGTCTCTTATTAAGCTGTCCTTAATTTTTTCAATTTCTTCCAGTTTACGGCCGTACATCATTTCGGAAAGGGATTCCGATATTTTCTCCAGGTGGTCAAAAGGTATGGGGCTGTGTAATCTCAGCATTACCTGCTTGACAATATTTGTCTGAAGTATTATCAGCATCAATACCTTGTTTTCCGAAACAGGCACTAACTGAATTCTTTTAATCACAGATTGTTTAAGCTGATGGGCAACTACAAAGGATGTATATTTTGTAAATTGAGACAATATTCTTACTGAATTTTTGAATATTTCATCTAATTCGCTTGATGTATCCTCAATTATTTTCCTAAGATCACCTAAATTCGGATTTTTAGAAGTTTTAACTTTTCTCCATAAATCATCCACATAGTATCTATATGCTTTATCTGTTGGTATTCGCCCTGATGAAGTATGAGGCTGAACTAAATAACCCATATCTTCCAAGTCAGACATTTCATTTCTGATGGTTGCAGGGCTAACTCCAAGTTCATATTTTTTTGAAATTGTCCTTGAGCCGACTGCTTCCGCATTATCAATGTAACTGGAGATAATAGCTTTTAATATTTCTACTTTTCTCTTGTCCAGGGACATTTTCTCACTCCTTTTCTTTTGTTAGCACTCTCATCGGTTGAGTGCTAACCTATAATATAAAGATACTACTTATGGCGGGCTTTGTCAATAGATTAAAAGAAATTTTTTGGGACCGAGGAGTGGGTATTTTGTCATTAAAACTGTGCAAAAACATAATTGGATATATCCATTCCCTTTTTAGTCAGGCGAATGCCTTCCTTATTTATTTCCAGCAGATTGTTTTTTAAGAGCCCTTCAATCTGCACCCTGTATATTTCTTTGAAATCTTTTGAAAATTTATTTTTAAAATCTGCAAATTTAAGACCCTGAACAAGTCTTAACTGCAGCATTACATATTCAAATATTAGCTCGTTTTCATCCATTATTTCCTGGATGTCTCTTTC
>CAZAYQ010000247.1:0-2157 GCA_964489345.1 uncultured Clostridia bacterium
ACCATGATACTTCTTTGATAACATTAACCAATCTTCCATAAATTGATTCATTAAATTTGGTCTTCTTCTTACTGCCAAGGGATGATAAGAT
This sequence comes from uncultured Clostridia bacterium, assembly GCA_964489345.1. Taxonomy (GTDB): domain Bacteria; phylum Bacillota; class Clostridia; order Tissierellales; family Sedimentibacteraceae; genus Sedimentibacter. The sequence continues at coordinate 92 of CAZAYQ010000247.1, forward strand.
ACGATTGTCCGGCATCCCATCAAGTTATGCCACTGTCCCCGTAAGTTCTTCACGTGGGCTTCATTATCATTAAACATCCATTGAACAACAGTATCACCTAAACAAACAATAAATTTTGGATTTATGGCTGCAATTTGTTGCTCAAGAAAGGTCTTGCTGAACGCTCTTGCCTTTTCCTTATTATAACTTCGAAGCGGTCTGCATTTTAATAAATAAGTTATGTATATATCATTTCTTGTTAAATTAACTTGACTTATCGCTGATTGCAGCGTAACTCTTGTTCCGCATACATATTCATTTCCTTCTTTGTCTTCACGGGCACCGGGATTATCCAAAATTACAACAATTAAAGCTTTCGGGTTTCCTTCCCCCCAAATAATTCGTGATTTTGGAGAACATACTTCACATTCTATATATTTATTAGCATATGGGGGCATCGTATCCTCCGGCCAAATGGACGGCGTAAAATTAATATTCATAGCATTCATCCTTTCAAGTATAATTTAACTATAATTAAAAACATTATACTTGCAAAGTCAAATTTTCATCCCTTATGGGGTCTAATCCTATGGTATCCAAGAGCTAAGTTGTAAAGTTGATTATTGAAAAGTTCTTTCAGATCATGGTCTAATTTCAGTTACAATCCCCCTGTCGTCAATTTCTATATTTACGGATATATCCTCCAATAATGAATAGATCCGTTCCTTTTCTGATTGCTCGGTTATGTATTTAGTTGTATTATAGGTTTGTAATGCAGGGACTACCGCAACTTCTATAAATTCCTCTGTTTTATCGCCGTAAAAGCGTATATTCAAAAGCATTGTATCTATGGTTTGTCCATTAAACCAAAAGTTTCCCAAGCTGTAGATGATGTATTTCCCGTCATAGCACTCTATCCCCTGAAGGCAATGGGGATGGGCGCCTATTACTATATCTGCGCCTGCATCCAAATAATCCTTGCCTGTAGTCAGCTGTACATCCTCCAACTCATGGGTGAATTCTGTCCCCCAGTGGACGCAAGCAATAACATAATCCGATTTTTCCTTTGCCTCTTTTATTGTCTGAATAAACAAACTAATATCATAACAATGCAATATACCGGGTGAATCTTCCGTAGCTTGGGGAGTTGCCATGTTTTTTTCGGCTCTTGAAGCAGCTACATATGCAATCGTCTTGCCGCCTATTTCAAAATATACAGGTGCCATAGCTTCATCCAAGTTATGACCGGCACCACAATAAAATATATCTGCTTGCTTTAGAGTTTCCATAGTATCTATCAATGCTTGCTCCCCATAATCATACACATGATTGTTGGCAAGAGTTACGATATCTACACCCAATTCTTTTAAAATATTCACCCTCGACGGATGCGCCCTAAATGTGTAGGTTTTATTTAGCGGAGCACCCCCGTTGCTGTATGTAAATTCATTATTAATACACATAATATCAGCATCCTGCATTATTTGTATTAATTCCGGAGATATACAGTCATGGATTCCGTTTTCAACTAAGTTGTAATACTTCATAGTGTACCAATCTTCATCAAAATTTATATCACCTGCAAAGGCTAATGTGAAATCATAGGGTTTTAAGTCTTCCTCCACATCCCCTTTATTTGCTTCAATAATATTATTATGCACTGTACTTTCTGTTTTTTCTTCATTTGGCTCGGTAGTTTTGTTAAGGCTCTTCCCGCAGCCAACTAAAGCGGCAATAATTAATATAAAAATCACCACAAACAGACACTTAAATATTGCAGTTTTATTCTTAACTTTACTTTTCAGCTTCTTTTCCGTTCCCATTAATATTATCCTTTTTTATATATTATCCTTATTCAATTATTTTATCTTTCATATTATTGATACAGCTTTGTCGAGCTTCTTCCCATTCAGAAAAGCTGCAGTAAAGTTATATTTCCTTTCATCAATTTCAAAACAGCGATAATTGCCGGTTTTCTTGTTCAAATGCTCTTAAATAAGCAAATACATCAGCAGTTTCCCATAAAATATTGTGTTGTTTGCATATTTTTTTGAAAACAGACATCAAGTGCCGGTTATTTGGACTAT
>CAZAYQ010000248.1:0-2145 GCA_964489345.1 uncultured Clostridia bacterium
GCAGGCAGGAATACAAACTATGCAGCGAACGTATAATTACGGTTCGTTCGATGACTGTATGGTGCCTGGCACCGGCTGCCTGTTCCGACCTCAGATAACTTACTGCTTTCTTTAGTGTAATCATATTATAACGTATTATTTTAATAATATCAAATATTAGATAATGTCAATTTACTGTAGGGAAAATTTGAAAAAGATTTCTCCTAAAATAAATAGCTGCCGTGCCTGTCACTAACATATTAACATACTAACTTATTTGAGCACAGAAATTTCAAGGGTTTTTGAAACTTTAGCACTGCAAAACACTTACTTTGCGACAAATATAGCATTAATTAAAATAGCACCGTGATAGTACTTATTTGCGTTAGCTAACTTTAGGTAAGGGGATTTCTATACCTGTATCAATTATTTCTTGGACAATACCTATTGGTTGTTTGTAGTCTTCTACAGTAAATGGCTGTGGCTCAAGGTCAATATCATAATCCATTGCATTTAATAGTAGGAAGTATATTCCATCAACACGACTCATATTTTTAAAATAATCAGAAAAAATTGCAAGATCAACATCACTGTATTCATGTGTATTACCTTTAGCATATGATCCAAAAATAATTACCTTATCGATTGTTATTATCTCACTTAATTTTGTAATATAGTCTTCAATTATTATTTGTATTGACTCAGGGATTCTATCCATTTAAATGCCTCCTCCGTATTTTCTAACACCCTTTTTGCCCTATCAGAATTAATAGTTAATGAAACTTTTTCTTTGAAGGTTGGATATCTACCTGATATATAAAATGACAATAATTCGGCAAATAAAGTCTTATATCTATATAGTTCATTTTCAAATAGATCAATTTGTAAATATTCTTCAATATTAATATCAGCTTTAAAATATTTAAACAAATTCCAAATATTATGTATTTTTGGAGCTTCCTTGTCAGTATACAAAGTATAAATACCTTTAGTAAGTTTTTCAATTGATTGTTAACACATAAATGCTACATACAAGTATCTTCCGCCATTCATCATAACCTTTGCGGACTCTAAATCATATGTTGCTGCTTCTAACCAATATTCATACTTTTCTTTTGCATCCATTTGAATCAAATCCTTAATAATATACATTTTAAATCTGTGTGTTCATTGTTATATTTGCTATTATCTATAATTTATATTATATCAGTTTATGGTAAAAAGTCTATTAATTTTTAATATTGTCAGCTCTGAAAGGTAAATTACCTATTTATCCAGAGTACTGTACTATTTATTCTTCGAAATAATTAATTAATGATTTATCAACAGAAGTGTGAAAAATCTCTTGGGTTATCCACATTTATAGGGTATAATCACCCTGCATCCCTACACAGAAGCATTGTTTGCTGCAATACCTGATATTGATACAGATATGGAAAACATCAAAACCCTTGAGGGAAATATACCAAGTTCAATCAACCCTCCCTCTGGATGTATATTTCATACCTGTTGCCAATTTGCATAGGATATTTGTAAAACAAAGAAACCGGAAACCATAAAACAAGGTGATGGCAGAATAATAGACTGTGAATTATGGTTATAATTTGAACTTGGTCATTTTGTATAGTATATATGATACGATATGAATATTTAATTAATTGCCTAAATTCATTATCATTCAATTCTTTCACAATGATTCCCATATAGGGAAGTAAACGTAATTTTTCAACGTAATTAATTATTTCATTTACTACTATTTTTGATTGAGCAACGGAGTTATCTCCAAGATACTTTTCAATTGATTTAAGATTTTTAACCGCCCTATCAGACCATATTATATTGTATAACATTATTTGAACATTTTTATTACTTCATCGTGTGTAAAAACACGATCGTCTTGAATATCAGAAATACCTTCTTTAATATTGCTCATTAAATAAAGCTGGTATAGGACTTCATCAAAAGATACGTCATCAGGCAAGCTATTAATCAAACTTAATACTTCTTCTTTTGACATAATTATCACCTTCCTTAAGAAAGATTATAACATTTTACAATTTAAAATACAACACAAAATGAATGACTACGGTATCGGCCACCATATAAACTTTGGCACCATATAAACTTAAAAAAATAATTATTGACAAAATATGCTAATTAGTTTAT
>CAZAYQ010000249.1:0-2134 GCA_964489345.1 uncultured Clostridia bacterium
TTTATTATTTTTCAGTTAACTCATGTAATATTAAGGATGCAGACAGGGCTAACGCCTTTTAGTGAGAAGCAAGAAACCTGTTAAAATATTATCAATTAATTCTAAAATCACTTGATTTATTTTGGATAATAATGATATAATAAAAGCAGGCAAAGAAAAAATATTTGGAGGATAAAATGGAAGTTAAAAAGGTTTGCATAGTTGGAACAGGTACAATGGCAAAAGGTATTGTACAAACATTTGCTCAGGCAGGATATCCCGTAATAGTTAAAGGAAGACCCGGCAAAACATTTGATACATTAGAAGGTGCAATAGGCAAGGGCCTTGCAAGATTGGTTGAAAAGGGCAGAATGGAACAGACCGGGATGGACGAAATTTTAGGAAACATTACAAAAACCACCACATACGAAGAATGTGCAGATGCTGATTTATTCATCGAAGCAGTTGCAGAAGACATGGCTACAAAGCATGTAATGTTCGGTGAAATAGAAGCTGTTTCAAAAGAAGGTGCAATATTATCAACAAATACATCGTCATTGTCAATTACTGAAATTGCGGCAAAATCAAAAGCTCCCGGCAGAATAATAGGAATGCATTTCTTTAATCCGGTTCCTGTTATGAAATTAGTTGAAATAATCAAAGGCAAGCTTACAGATGAAGAAGTACATGCAGCTATTGTCGAATTAACACAAAAAATAGGGAAAACTCCGGTGAGCGTTGATGAAGCACCGGGATTTGTAGTAAATAGAGTTCTGATACCATTGATTAATGAAGGTATAGGCATATTGGCAGATGGAGTTGCTTCTGCAGAAGAAATAGATACGGCAATGAAATTAGGTGCAAACCATCCTATGGGACCATTAGAACTTGGTGACCTGGTAGGACTTGATGTTTGTCTTGCAATTATGGAGGTTCTTTACAATGAATTCGGAGACCCTAAATACAGACCCCATCCTCTTCTTCGCAAAATGGTAAGAGCAAATCTGCTTGGAAGGAAAACAGGCAGGGGATTTTACGATTACAGCAGATAAAATTGTGCAACGAGACTGCAAGATACCCTAAATGAATTTTGTTATAAGAGGGACGGTGTGCTGCCGTCCTTTTTGCGTATGACCTAATTCAATATACTAAGGTATGGGGACACGGCTTTTTATTTAGGGTAAGTCTTTGCAGAAAAGAAGGAATGTCCCTGATAATTGATTATATGCAGATAAAATGGGATATAATATGCATATTGGAATAATTAGCTTGAATTATAAGGCTTCATTAATTATAATAAAGTTTAGCTGCGTAATCCTTGATTATAGAGACAGGAATTTCTTGTAAAATCCATCAATAAAGTTATTATTTTACAGTAAATTGTAGTATACTTAAGATAAAATAAAACAGGAGGGAAAAATGAGCGGATACAACAATGAAAACGAAAACAGGGAATCGGTTAATTTCATACAAAAGATAATTAACGAAGACTTGGAAAAAGGCACCTACGGAAACAGGGTACATACTAGATTTCCTCCGGAGCCTAACGGCTATCTGCATGTGGGCCATGCCAAGTCAATATGTTTGAATTACGGATTAGCCGTAAAAAACAAGGGAATATTTAATTTAAGATTTGATGATACAAATCCAACAAAGGAAGATGAAACATTTGTAGAATCTATTATTGAGGATGTTAAGTGGCTTTGCCCTGATTGGGAAGAAAGAATATTCTATGCATCGGATTATTTCGGACAGATGTACGATTATGCTCTTGAGCTGATAAAGAAAGGACTTGCCTTTGTGGATGATTTGTCTGCAGATGAAATTCGTGAATACAGGGGTACATTGACAGAGCCCGGCAAGGAAAGCCCCTATAGAAACAGGAGTATTGAAGAAAACTTAGACCTTTTTGAAAGAATGAAAAGGGGTGAATTTGAAGACGGGACCAGAGTTTTAAGGGCTAAAATAGATATGGCAAGCCCAAATATCAATATGAGAGATCCGGTAATTTTTAGGATACTTCATGAAACCCACCACAATACCGGCGATGACTGGTGCATTTATCCCATGTATGATTATGCCCACCCCCTGGAGGATGCAATAGAAGGAATTACACATTCAGTTTGCACCTTGGAATTTGAAGACCACAGACCAT
>CAZAYQ010000250.1:0-2114 GCA_964489345.1 uncultured Clostridia bacterium
TTAAAGGAAATACTGAGCAAGTTTATCGGAACGATTAAAAATGTATATGCCTTCTTTGCTTTATATGCAAACACTGATTCAATCAAACCTCAGGGCTTCTTTGTTGAATATAAGGATAGGCCTGAACTGGACAGATGGATTGTATCAAAATATAACAACTTGGTGAAATATGTAACGGAAAGCATGGATGTTTATGACCATAACAAATCAGTAAGGGCTATTCAGAATTTTGTTAATGAAGATTTGTCCAACTGGTATATAAGACGTTCAAGGAGAAGGTTCTGGGAAACAGAGCTCACTGAAGACAAAAAGGCGGTTTATGACACCACATATGAAGTATTGGTTGGAATTTCACAGATGATTGCTCCATTTGCACCTTATTTGTCAGAAGAGCTTTACAGAAATTTAACCGGTGAACCATCAGTCCACTTAAGCTATTTTCCTGTGGTAAATGAGGACCTGATAGATGAAAATATTGAAAAAAGAATGGATTTGGTAAAAGACATAGTCAGCTTGGGAAGAGCATCAAGAGAAAATGCTAAAATAAAGGTTAGACAGCCCATTCAAAAAATTCATATTGACGGCAAATATCAGAAGCTAATCAGTGATTTAGTTCCATTAATCAAGGAAGAATTAAATGTTAAAGAAGTTGTGTTTGAACATGACTTGAATGAATTTATGGCTTTCTCACTGAAACCCAACTTCAAGATTGCTGGACCATTGCTTGGCAGTAATGTAAAGGCATTTGCAAGCATCCTGTCAAAAGCTGATGCACTGGATATAATCACAAAGGTTCAGTCAGGTGAAAAATATGTACTGGATGTAAACGGCCAGATTCTTGAACTGGACGATCAACTGCTGGATATCAGAATTTCCGCAAAGGAAGGTTATGATGTTGCAGCAGGCAACAATTTATTTACAATTATTGATACTAATCTTACGGAAGGACTGCTCAATGAAGGTTATGCCCGCGAATTCATATCAAAGGTACAGCAGATGAGAAAGAACAATGGATATGAGATGATGGACAGAATAGAAATATTCTACACAAGCTCACCTGAAATTGATAAGGCTGTTAATGTTTTTGAAGACTTCATAAAAGAAGAAACATTGGCAGATGTAATTGCAGTATCCAAAGAGGATATGGAAGTTCAAAACCTTAACGGTATTGATACAGGAATGAAGCTGGAAAGAATAAAATAATCATTCATATGTAAAAATACAGAAACTGAAAGTATATGCAACGGTATAGGAAAGTCGCAAATTCCTATATCGTTTTTTATGCAAGGGCTGTAAGAAAAAACCAAAACAAAATAAACATTGTTATATTTTTATTTTTAAAGTATAATATATTAAATGACACAATAATAACCGGAGGGCAGAGCGATGAAAAAAACCATGCTTATAATTGGAATATTGATTTTAATATTCACAACAGCCTGCCTTGGCAATCAGGAAGTACCTATGATTAATATTGATGATAGTATTAAAATGTATATAGTTGCCGACCCTCATTACATGTCAGAAAAAATGACAGAAGACAGCGAGACTTATAATAATTACTTGAATTCTGTTGACAGAATGATGAAGTATACAGGTGTTTTTCTTGATGTAGTTGAAAGTGATATCAAAAATAACGAGCCTGATATCGTAGTCTTTCCGGGCGATTTAACAAATAACGGCTCAAAGGTTAATCACCTGGAATTCGAAAAACGTTTGAAAAGAATGAAAGCGGCAGGCACAAAAGTATACGTGGTACCCGGAAATCATGACCTTAATAATGAAAAAGCATTATATTTCAAGGATAATAAAATACACATTACCGAAAGTATAAATGAAGAAGACTTCACTAAAATATATAGTGGTTACGGTTATGATGAGGCAATATCAAGAGATGAAAACACCCTCAGCTACCTGGTTAAGCCCTATCAGAATTTATGGCTTTTAATGCTTGATAGCACAAAAGATTACCCTGAACCGGGAGGTTATATAAACAGGGAAACATTGAATTGGATTGTTTCCTGCTCAGATATGGCAAAGGAAGAAGATGCTGAAATAGTAGTAGTTATGCACCACAACCTGCTTGACCACAGTGATATTATATGGGAAGACTA
>CAZAYQ010000251.1:0-2096 GCA_964489345.1 uncultured Clostridia bacterium
CAAGATGGCTGTAATGGATACCCATTCTTCGCTATGGTTAATTTCCAATATTTTAAATCCCAGGCTTTCAAAATTATCGATTACATCCTGCAGATATTTTTCAATTATTCCTGATGCAATAAGCAGGCCGCCCTCCTTTAGAAATTTAGGGAAGCTTTGACTCATGCCCATTATTATTTGTGCTATTATATTAACTGCAATCATGTCATATTTATTGTATCTTATTTTTTCACGGAGGGCATTATCCTCAGTAACATCTCCTTGGTGTAGGGTGAACCTGTCGGCAGAAATATTGTTAAGGTCTGCATTTTCCTTTGCTATCCGGACTGAATTTTCGTCAATGTCAACACCGGTGCAGGACTTAGCCCCAAGAAGCAAGGCGGCAATTGACAGTATTCCGCTGCCGCAGCCCAAATCAAGAACTTCCATGTCTTTATGGATGTGTTTTATTATCTGTTCAAGGCAAAGGCGGGTAGTGTGGTGCTGGCCTGTCCCAAAGCTCATACCCGGGTCGATTTCGAGAATTATTTTCTCTTCTGAAGGCTCCCTGCACTCTTTCACGGGCTCTTTGCAGTCTTCCCAGCTAGGTTTAATTATAATTTTATCCCCTACAATAAAGGGTTTGAAATACTGCTTCCAGTTGTTTGCCCAGTCCTCATCGTTGATGACCCTGCTTTCAAGCCTTAGACTTCCCAGATCAATGTTCATATTGTCCTTTTTTAATTCTTCAATAAATTCATGAATTTTACCGAGCAGCCCCCTTCCCTGGTCATTGTCAGCCAAATATACCTTGATGCAGCTTTCAATGTCTTTCATTTTTGTCAGGTCTGCGTCAAAGTAGTCCCAGTTATGCCTTTTATCATTTAAAAATTCATCAAAAACATTTGCATCTTCAATTAGGGCATCATTAATATTAAGTTTAATCAATGCTCCGTTGATTATTTCCAAGCCGTTTCTTGTTGTATATATGGAAACCTCAGTCCAGTTCATTTTACCCTCCTAATTGCTCCTCCTGATTTGAAACTTATGAAAACCCAAGTGTTCTGCTGCATATGCGCAATAATTTTGATGAGGTCTTCATGTGTAAAATTGTATCAATAAAGTTTAAAAAGTGCAACAATAATCATGAATGTTCCATGGCAGCGCTTGAGTGTGTTACTGTCCGCTTCTAATGTAAACTTGTTTTTTTAGCAGGGTGGGAAAAATTTGATTAATGCATGGCAAAGTTACATATATATCCTGTTTATTGATATTTCTCCTGTAATTCGTCCTGGTGTCCCGGTGTCCTGAAATCTTCTGCGTCAACAATAATGTTTTGGGTATAATAGACATATAATTAGGAAAAAAGGAGTTGTTATGGAAAATAAAGATAAGAAAAGATTTGTCAGCATTATAATAACAGTCATCATTGGAGCAGCATTGGGCTTATTCGGTGTAGTTGTTTCTGTTTTTTCCGATGGAAGGGTATATGAAAGAATAATTACTGTATTAATCATCTTAATAGTATATGGTGTTTTGAGCTTAGCCATAGGATTTATAAGACCTGTTAAACCATGGGGCCACATGCTGGCACTGAGCCTGCCGGGTGTGCTTATGCTTATATTTTACACAATCAAGGAATTTAATATACTTTATATTGTCTATCTTGTATTGATAATATTGATTACTTTTTTCGGTACTAAAAGCGGAAAATCATTTAAAAGGAAAAAAAATTAAAATATTTTTAAAATAAATGTTTAAAGGTATAAATTTCGGGTATAAGTATTATTACAACAAATGTTTTATAATAATTACAGCAAATTCAATATCATTATCAGTTGTTGTAGAAGAATTGTGGTCTGACCCTGTTAACAGTCAGATTATATAAAGCAGTTACAATATGACAAGGTAAGAAGATTGGTAAGTTAGTAATTAATAAGACTGATGTTGAATCTTTACCGAGAGGTATAGAATGGGTATCCAAGAAAATAAGTAGCGCCTGATATCATAAATCTTTGATAATCAGGCGCTGCTTATTTTTTAATTCATTGTTTTGTCATCAGGAGTGAAAACTCCCTGAAGCCCCGGAATTGCATGGAGGAGGTTCTTCCGGAAGG
>CAZAYQ010000252.1:0-2079 GCA_964489345.1 uncultured Clostridia bacterium
AGGATATAGGAAGACTATGCGTATTTTTAGCTTCTGACGGAAAATATATAACAGGCGAAACCATAACTGTCCAGGGAGGAAGCGGTCTGCGCCCATAATAACAACGGGATAGGCTGGACGGTTTCGTCTGTCCTGCCTGTCCTTTTTGATCACGGCTCCTATAAGCCTTATCATTTTGAAAGCTTGATAACGAATCTCATTTCTTGCTCTTATCAACATAACTCAAATGTTCAGGCAGGGAGCCCACAACAACCAAATCATTTTCATTATCATAAAAGAAATATATTCTGTTGCGGATACCCAGCTTCAGATCCTGTTCAAAGAAAACTTCTTTTGGCCTGCCGGTTGGTCCTAAGCCGTATTTTACCTTGTATTCTATCGGATACATTTCAATACTTTTATCACCGGCAGGGGTTACTTTAAAATTTCTGCCATACTTTTCTGTACAAATCCTGTTGCTCTCATCCTTGCTGATTTTCCCAAGTCTTTCCTCCCGGTATTCATTGGCAAGATATTCAATGGCATCACAAAGCAAACTCATGTCTATTTCAGATGAAGATTTCTTTTTTATTTCACCGGCTGCCCGGCTGTGAAATATAAGTTTTCCTGCAAACTCTTTCTCCACCCATTGAGGTATGTCCTCAGTTTTGCAAGGTTGGTTAGGCTTTTTCCCCTTCCACCATTTAATTGTCGATTTCAGATTTTTAATTTCATCACCCAGGTCCCTTATCTGTTTCTCCATCTCCGACCGGATTTTATTATTGTCATCTTTCAGTCCAATAATATATTCATTTAATCTTTCGATTTTCTCGTCCCTATCATGCATCTCGCCATATAAGTCAGCTAAATCATCTTCATGTTTCTTTTCGACATTTTCCATCCTGCTGTTCATGGCTTTAATGATATCTTCCTTGGAATTACTTAATCTGATAATTCTATTAAGCTCTTCAATCCGGGCTTCGGTTATAAAAATTACATTGCCGAAATTAATAATTTTGCGTTTTGGATATTCCTGGAGCTTATTCTCAAGGTCTGTCAAAAAATGTTTCTCATTCAGGTCGATTTTGGTCCGCCTGTATAATTCTCTTTTTCGTTCATCTTTCTCAGGGTAAAAAACACAAACATCACCCCTTGAAATATTACATCCCAGACCCTTATTAAACCCGTCAATATATTTATCAGGCAAATATCCAAACTGGGCATAGGCCATTTTCCTGCCTGCCATTTCTTGCATTTTAACACTAAAAGGATCTTCCTTATTTTCTTTTTCCCCATCACCTGCAGCCGCCATAAGCTCTTCAAGATCATAAGTCATCAGCTTAGCAACATCAAAGGCCGGTTTATCCTTTGCCAAAGAATTAATATCAATTTTTCTTTTATATTGGGCAGACAGCACAAAAGGAAGCTGCCTGTCACTATTATTAATATAAGCAATCAGTCTTTCAAGCTTATCTGTGCTGTTGATAATATGAGGGTCTTTGGTAATGGGAATAATCTGTTCAAGTCCAAGCAGTTTATTTCTGATAATACTTTTGACAACAGCCAACCTGAATACTTCACATACAGCCTGGGTTTTTTCGGGCTCGGAGCACATAGTCCTGAAACCGCACTCCAATTTCCTGCTGTCCCTGTTAATTTTAAAAGCAATATTTGTAGCAAAAACCCTGCCCGGTGCAGGCTTTCTTTCCTGATCTTCCTTTCCGGGCTGGGGTCCCAAATCAGGTTCAACCAGCTGAAAAGCCCAGACACCATCTTCCTTGATGAAAACCACATCAACCACATAGCCTTCATTGATGCGGAATGATTTAAAATCATCTAATTTAACGCTTTCATATTTATCAGGCTCAGGATAATTTATTTCATCAGGTATGTCCAAATCCCTGAAACGCTTCCTAAGCCAGGAAAAAGTCTCAAGCACAGCTATAACCATTGCCTGGTCAGCCGGTGTTTTGCTGCTTACCACAGCATACAGCTGATATGTAGGATAATTATCATTTTTCAAAAGCTTTATCGGCTGACGCTCAACAACTTTACCTTCATTACTTTTCATATCCCCCAAACTCCTTACAATTCTCTTAT
>CAZAYQ010000253.1:0-2030 GCA_964489345.1 uncultured Clostridia bacterium
CTTTGAATTTTCTTCTTCATTCCCGAAGCTGCCGCCCTGGTAAATGTAACTACCAAAAACCTGTCTATATCCTGACCCTCTTTAATCAGGCTGATTATTCTTTCAACCATTACTGCAGTTTTCCCTGAACCGGCTGCGGCAGAAACCAAAATATTGGAATTTTTAAGCTCAATTATGCGTTCTTGTTCTTTAGTCCAATTCATCAGTAACCTCCTTCTGCTTCTGCTGCAGGATATTCTGTGCCAATTAAGCGGTATGAGTTTCCCAAGCTGCTGTCAAACTGGCAGATAGAAATATAATCGCAGTAGGTGCAGGGGATTTTCCCGTCCGGTTTCTTGTAGGGGTCAATATTTATATTTCCTTCTAAAATTGACTTTGTCATATCTGCACATTTTTTATAAACTATATCCATTAAATTATTGAATTCTTCTTCACTTAAAGCTTTAGTCCAGTCTTCCCTAAGCTCTCCGTTATTTTTAAGAGCTGCCTGTATGATCTTTGAGCTGGCGGCAATATTTTTATCCATAAACTTAACGACCTCTTTGTCTTTTAAAACATAACCCTTAAGCTTCAGGCTTTTGAATATTTCTTCCTCCGGGTCTTTTGATTTGTTGTCATCCGTAATTATAGGGTCATTTATAAAGTAATAAAAAACTCCGCCTATATGTGGTTTTTTTCCGAATAATTCTTCCCCCTTTTCAATTAATGCTTTTAAATACATAATCAACTGAACCTGGATACCTTCTTTGGCATCATCTAAGTCAAGATCATTTGGAGAAGATTTGTAATCAATAATAGATATATATAGTTTATCCTTGTTTTCAAAAACATCCACCCTGTCAATTTTTCCTCTGAGCTTTAAAACTTCTTTGATTTTTTCTGTCTCAACAGGTATTTCAATAGGCGGCAGTACTTTCTCTGCAAGTTCGTCACTATCATCAATTTTAAGCTCAGTATAGGCAGGTCTGAAACTGCTTGCTTCAAGCTGCTGCACAAGAGTCCGGCATGTTCTTTTCATAACTCTTTTTATTTTTTCCTTCATATATTTATTTCTGTAATTTGCTTCAATAGCTGTAAGCTTATTTTCCTGGTCTGCAAAAAGCTCATTTGTTATTTTTTCAGCTTCCTCCTCTGCCATCTGCCTGTCAATTGGACCTAAGTCCTTATTGTTTTCTTTTATTATATTTATGAATTTTTCTACAACCGAATGATAAATATTGCCTAAGTCATAGAATTCGATTTTTTGAACAGCTCTTTCTGTGGGTTTCAGCACATTTTCCATAAAATATTTAAACTGGCATTCAGCATAGCTTTCAAATTTTGAAACAGTCATTGTCATATTGTTTTCATAAATGCTTTTTACGGTTTCAGGCTCCAAAATATCCACTGAATTGTTATATTTTAAAGCTTTGTTAATTATATTAAAATTTTCCTTGTCTTCTTTTTCATACCAGGCGTAAACATCCTTCCAAAGGCTGTCCACCTCATAGCCGTCAATATAAGAACGCATCTTTTCCACAAAATAGTCATAGGTCCCGCTGTAGTTTGAAAGCAGTTGAAGTTCATCCTCAACATTAAGGTCTGAACCTGCCATAAGATTTATAAAAATTTTCTTCAATATATCAATGTATAATGATGGCTGCAAGCTTTCTCCTGTTGCCAGACCCAAGGGATAAGATATGGAAAGCATGTGGGAAGGACTTGAAAACAGCTTGTAGTGCATGTGTTTTTCTTTATAGCTGTCATAGTCTCCCCCCTTTGTAAGCTTTATATCATTTTCAAGGAGCAGTTCTCTTTCTTCATTTAATAAAAGCCCCTTGTCGGTATTTTTTGCATCCAGATTGCTGTCATTTGCTCCTATAATAAACAAGGCCTTTGCTTTTGTAACAGCAATTCTGTTAATTTCCCCTACTTCAACCTTGTCTATAGCAGGAGGTATTATGCTTACCTCAACTTCTCCAAGACCTGCCTCAAGTATTTTCCTGTATTCCTTTATTGAAATTTCAGTATCTTGTCCAACCAGTAAAAGC
>CAZAYQ010000254.1:0-2005 GCA_964489345.1 uncultured Clostridia bacterium
AGACAAATGACGAATTCATCAAACAAGCAGCACAAATTTTAAGCATTGAAAAAATTAAGTCAGAGATGAACGACAGATACTATTAAATGGCGGTCAAATGCTGATAAAAATAAAAAAATAAAACATTGTATTCTATAAAAGCGTATGTTATAATACTCAAGGTAAATTGAAGATAATATATTTATATAGAGTTAGAAAGAGGTGAACGGTATGAAAAAAGATATACATCCTGATTATAAAACTGTTACTGTGAAATGTGCATGCGGGAATACATTCGAAACTGGTTCTGTATTGGACGAAATTAGAGTTGAAATATGTTCAGAATGCCATCCCTTCTTCACCGGCAAACAGAAATTTGTCGATAAGGGCGGGAGAGTTGACAGATTTAAGAAGAAATACAACATGGAATAATCTACAAAAACGAGCCTATAATATTTATGGGCTTTTTTATTATCCCTTTTATGTTATCCAAGTTTTCTCTGCCTAAGCTTACAATGCAGCTTGTAGAAGGACCTCCTGATTTTTTCATATCTAATGAAAAATTCCTTTCATATTCAAATTTAAGATTGTTGTCCTTCAACAAATCATTAAGCTCGCATTCAATCCCTCTTGAGCCTACAGGCAGCATTTCTTTAACATAATCACAAAAAAACAATTTTTCAAAGTCATCTATATCAAGTATTTTGTCGCGACCCTGCAAAACTTCATTTCCAACCATGGGAAGGCCAAACAAAATACAAATATCACCTGTCTTTGTTTTATTGAATTTTAATTTATCCTTGCTGCAATAACCTATGCATGTAACCCCCATGGAAGTCTGCACTGTCTTAATATTTTCTTCTGTGCTGCCTGTTAAGTGTACACTGAAACTCAGCTTCGACAATACTTCATTAAATCCTTCAATCAGCTGTCTGCCTGTATCATTCATTTCAACCGCCAGTCCATCCGCCAGAATAAAAGGTGTAAAACCCATGCTCATAAGCTCTGCAAGAACTACCTTTCCTGTTTGGTAGGCAGTTAATTGAGGAGAAGCTTTAACAAGGTCATGCTCCTTGTAACCTATGCCTCCGCAGGAATCACAGGCAACGCCCAAATAGTTATTTTCGTCATAATCTATTACAGTAATATCTCTTATCTGCTTAATATTCATATATCTTCCCTCCTATTTTATTTTATCACAGTTCAAGGCAAATTCCTAATTGTTAAAATAATTTAACATTATAAATGAAAATAAGTTATATAATTGAAATGATATTATTTTATTTGTTGAGGTAAAAATGAAAAAGGAACTGACATCTTTAAAAGCAGATTTAATATTGCTGTTTGTGGCATTTTTATGGGGAAGCAGCTATGTGGTAACCAAAGGGTCGATAGATATTATTGATCCCGTGCAAATTATATTTTTCAGGTTTTTGATTGCTTCAGTATTAAGCTTGATATTTTTCGGCAGACATTTAAAAACCCTATCAAAGGGAGAAATGAAAGCAGGATTCATACTGGGAGCAATGCTGTGCCTGGGGATAATTTTTGCATTGAACGGAATCAAGTGCACAAGTGTCAGCAAGAATTCATTTATAATAAGCACAAATGTGGTAGTGGTGCCATTTCTTCATTGGGCGGCATACAGAAAAAAACCGACAGGAGTGAGCATTGCTGCAGTATTTCTCATGGCCCTGGGACTTGGCTTCTTAACCTTGGATTTTAGGGCTGGCTTTAAAATAAATAGAGGTGATTTAATAAGCTTCGGCAGCGTTTTCTTTTATGCTGCCCATTTAGTATTCTCCGATAATTATTCTAAAAAGTACAATCCTCTTTCTGTAAATACAATTGCAATGATATCAGTGTCTTTTTTAAGCTTTGTAATATTACTCATAACAAATAATTTAAGAATCAGCATACCCGGAAAAATCATGGGCGATATGATTTATCTTGCGGTTTTTCCCACATTCTTATGTTATACTCTGCAGTTAAATACCCAAAAGCATACAAATGCCACCCATGCGGC
>CAZAYQ010000255.1:0-1991 GCA_964489345.1 uncultured Clostridia bacterium
AAGTGTCAAAGACAGGAGTGTCAATAGTTTTTTTCACCTGTTTGACCAATAAATAACCGTTGCTTCTATAACCCTTTCATCCATTGAGAGTGGAAGATATTTTTATCTTTTATTATATTTTCTGGCATTATATATGGCCTGCCGTAGAGCGTCTGATACTCAATTCCGGGGCAAGCAGGACCTGCTGTGCTACTTTCTTTTGCGCCTTGGAATCATTTTTATTTGTTATTTCTTCAATAAGTATCCTGACTGCGGATTCAGCGATATCTGCAACGGGTATTTTTATGCTGGATAGACCAAATGCCCCATTCAGCATTTCTTCAGCATCGTCAATTCCCATAACAGCAATATCGGCAGGAATATCGTATCCGGATTCCTTAATTGCGGACATTGCGCCAATGGCTATATAGTCACTGAAGCACAATACCGAAAACGGTGGTTTGTGCGTTCTTAGCAACGCTACCATGGTGTCGTATCCATCCTTGCGATCAGTGCAGTTACTGACTATCCATGTGTATTCGTCTTCCATACCGTACTCTCTAAGAGCTCTTATATACCCTAGGCATCTCATTTTTGATGTAACAAATCCTTCATAGAAGTTCATAAAAAGTATTCTTTCTTTTTTATTCTCAATAAGATGCTTTGTTGCAAGATAAGCCGCCAGTTCGTCATCCGCCATAACATATGGATCCAAAGTGTCCTCTGGTGCCCTGTTAATAAAAACATATGGTATGTTATTTCTCTTTAACAGTTCAGCACTTTTCTTATTGCCCATTGCTGGCGAAAGCAGCACTCCTGCAACTCTAAGTCCGCACAGTTCAGTTACGAAGCGCAATTCATCCTTAATATTCTCATAATTGTTGAAAGTTACAAGAGAATAGTTGTATTCCTTTAGCTTCATCTGTACGGTTTTAATCATCGTCGCAAAGTAAGGGTTAGTATTATCACCGACTACCATACCAAGCAAGTATGATTTTTGTTGACGTAAAGTTCTTGCAGTAATATTGGGTATGTATCCCATTTCTCTAACAAGTTCCAGAATTTCCTGTTTCTTTTTCTTTGAAACCTGTGGATGATTCCTCAGAGCCTTCGAAACAGTGTTTATGCTTGTATTCGCCCGTTCTGCAATATGTTTCATTGTAACCTGTCCGGATGTCTTCTTATTTTTCACTCGTTCTACCTCGCTTCCACTTTTTCTCTGATATTTTTCTATTTATGAAGCTCTATAAGATTCCCTTCAGGATCCCTTAGAAATGTAAGTTTCATTACTTGATAAGTATTTTACACGTTTCGGGCTTCGTTATCAAGCATCATAAGATTTTGGACAGCTTCCATAACTGCACCACCTTTAAAGGCCAGCCATGATTGAATTTGATGTTCCAAGTTATTCGTCTTAATTAAAAATTCTCTTTCTCTTAAAGAATGGTCTAACAAGGTAACGCTTGTTTCAAGCCAATGAATAAAATCTAACAAAGTGGCCCTTTTACTTTTATGCATCAGAAAACCAATCCGGGAATAGACTCAGCATACTATTAATACGGTACAAAAACTGATTATAATGGTCTGCCCTGGGATTGCCCAAGCGTTCTGAAGGGTTATCCATCAAAAGAATAATTGAGGTCAACATATTGAATATCATCGGAGAACCATACCTTTAAGGCTAAAATCTATCCTTCAATAGCTGCACTATTAAGTATGCATGTTTTGGATTAGCATAAATTTTTTTTATATTATACCATCCACGTCACCTTTTTCCAAATAGTTTTATTCAATTTACAGATATCACGTTTAAAATGAGTTCATTTTTCACTTAAAATTCACTTCTTCAACAACGCCCACAATATGTTCAAGAAATCGAGTAGGGCAAAATAAATTTGCCCTATCAGTCGAGTAAGTAAAAGGAATTTCTAATAACTCCTTCTAACATAAATCTCTCCTCTCCCCTTCCTTTACCTTAAAATAATTTTTCTAAAAAGCCGGAATAATAAAGG
>CAZAYQ010000256.1:0-1991 GCA_964489345.1 uncultured Clostridia bacterium
ATGGAATATTAAATAATTTTTTTGCATTTTTAGGTCTTCCCAGGTTTAATATGCTTTATACAAGGGGGGCTACCGTAATGGGTATGGTTTATAACTTCATCCCCTTTATGATTCTTCCCATCTATACTGCTCTTAGCAAAATGGATAAGGGACTTTTGGAAGCAGCTGATGACTTGGGGGCAGATAAAAAAACTGTTTTTAAAAAGGTGATTCTTCCCTTAAGTATGCCCGGTGTAATTTCAGGCATCATAATGGTTTTCATGCCTGCAGTAAGCACATTTATCATCCCCCAGCTCCTGGGAGGAAATAAAAGCATGATGGTAGGGAACCTGGTGGAGAAGCTCTTTATTTTAAACGGTGACTGGAATTTCGGCTCAGCTATATCAATTGTGATGATGCTTATAATACTTTTATCCATGTCAATTATGAATAAATTTGATGTTGACAAGGAAGGGGGAGCAAGATTATGGTAAAAAGGTATTTATCTAAAATTTATATGGGCATAATATTTATATTTCTTTATGCTCCAATAGCAGTTCTAGCTGTTTTTTCCTTTAACGAGTCAAAATCAAGGGGAAACTGGACAGGATTCTCATTAAAGTGGTACATTGAACTTTTCCATGACCATGATATACGTCTGGCCTTTTATTACACTATATCAATAGCAATAATAACGGCAATAGTATCAACTGTTTTGGGTACAATAGCGGCAATAGGGATAAATGCAATGAAGGGCAGACAAAAGGCCTTAATATTGAATGTTAATTACCTTCCGGTGGTTAATCCTGATATTGTTACGGGTATTTCTTTGATGATTTTATTTATTTCATTTAGTATGGATTTTGGATTTAATACAATGCTGCTGTCTCATATAGTGTTCAGTATTCCCTATGTAGTATTGTCAATACTTCCAAAGCTTAAACAACTTGATGTGCACATGACCGAAGCTGCCATGGATTTAGGGGCAACTCCCATGTATGCTCTCAGGAAAGTAATAATTCCTGAAATAAAGCCCGGTATTATTACGGGATTTCTGATGGCATTTACCTTATCCATTGATGATTTCATCATAAGCTACTTTACCAAGGGCGAAGGTGTAACAAATCTTTCAATTGTTATTTATTCAATGGCCAGAAGGGGTGTCCGTCCCACAATCAACGCCTTGTCAACAATAATGCTGACTGTGGTTTTATTATTGATGATATTGATAAACAAGAGAGCAAACGGACATGAAAAGTCTAAAAATATAAAAAGAAGCGAGGTATAAAATGAAAAGAAAATTAATTTTTATAATTTTCATCTTAATTTTCATTTTAATTGGTGCAGCAGGATGCAGCACTGATGAAAAACAAACACTGAATGTTTTAAACTACGACATTTATATTGACAGAAGCCTGCTGGCTGAATTTGAAGAAGCTAACAATGTTAAAATTAAATATGACACATATTCAACTCCCGAAGATATGTATATCAAAGTCAAATCCGGTGCCTCAAAATATGATTTGATTATTTCAACTGAATATATGATTGAAAGGATGATTAATGAAAACCTGGTTAATAAATTGAATTTTGATAATATTCCAAATTATAAATATGTAGGAGAAGATTTTAAAAACCATGTGTATGACCCGGCTAACGAATACTCGGTTCCTTATTTTTGGGGAACATTAGGTATCTTGTATAACAAAAATACCGTAGATGCGTCCTCTGACAGCTGGGCAATGCTATGGGATAAAAATCATGCTCAAAGAATAATTATGATGGATTCACAAAGGGATTCCTTTGCAGCTGCACTTAAATTGTTGGGATATTCACTTAACACGGTTGACCAGGACCAGCTTGATGAAGCAAAAGCTTTGCTGATTGAGCAAAAGCCTCTCGTGATGGCTTATATAACAG
This sequence comes from uncultured Clostridia bacterium, assembly GCA_964489345.1. Taxonomy (GTDB): domain Bacteria; phylum Bacillota; class Clostridia; order Tissierellales; family Sedimentibacteraceae; genus Sedimentibacter. The sequence continues at coordinate 1,900 of CAZAYQ010000256.1, forward strand.
ATGGGTCACCTGCCATAATGGTAAATGAAGAAGCTGATATGGCCCTTGTTTGGTCGGGGGAAGCTGTTGCGGCAATGTCAGAAAATGAAAAT
>CAZAYQ010000257.1:0-1978 GCA_964489345.1 uncultured Clostridia bacterium
CAAATCCCCATACATTAATTGTATCTGTAGGCATATAAACAGGTCTGTCTGTATCGATATATCTTAAATATTTGTAAGCTTCATATTGGCTTCTGTAATAATAATTGTAAAAGTAAAAGCTGTCTGCATAAACGAAATCGTTGAAACCTTTTGCTTCAACCCTTAATGAAATTGTTTTGTTTTCATAAACAGACGTATCCTTTTCAATAATCAGTATTCCGTTATTGTCCGTAAAGCCCATGTGTTCACCGTTTAATACAAGAGCAGCATCTACAATACCCTTGCTGTCTGCACCATCTGATGCAGTAAGAACAATTTGATTTGAAAACAAGGCATAGTAAATTAGCATGTTGTTAATTTGCAGGAAGTGATAATTTGTTTCACCGTCTTCTGTTAAGAATTCCAATAAATAATATCCCTTTGGAAGGTCCGGCAGCTCAAACAAACCCTTTGGATTACCATAGTTATTTACAATGATAGGCTTTTGTTTTAAAGTGTTTAAAAATTTTAATCCTTCAATATCATTTACAGTATTTTCGAAAAATTTTCCTGTATCTGCAAAATCCTTAATGTTACCGGCAAAAAAGTCTGCATTTTTATATTCATAAATATTTATGTCGAATTCAAGGTTTTCATTATTTAAATATGCCTCAATTATTTTAACATTGTTTTCGTAAATATTTGTCAAAGGTTTATCAAAGTATACTTGAGCATATTTTAGCAGTTTTGTATTGAAACTAAAGCTATAGTCTTCTTCCAGCTTTTGCTGGCTGTCCTTCAAACCGTAGCCCTTTTTTATTGTAATGGTATAGTTTATATTTTCCTCTAATTTATCAGGTACAAAAATAGCTGTATTATTTTTATATATGAATTTGCCTTCAACATGAGGTTTAATTACAAAAAAATCATCTAAATTATCTAAGCCGCTTAAAGTAAAATACATTTCAATTCCGGAATTTGACGGCACATGACCGCTATTGTCTGTTGGAAGTGTACTTTCCACTTCAAATTTTTTCTTTGTTTGAAAAGCCCAGGAATAATTATATTCCTTATCATTAAGTTTAACTTGATATACCTTGTCGTTCTGCAATTCTGCAGAAGGAATAATATTATGTACTGTACCTGATAATTTTTCAATTTTGTATTCTTGCTGAGGAATTATTTCAAGATTCTGTTTTATAAAGCTATCGTCAATTTCCACCTTTGAAGTTAATTGAAAAACAGAAGTTTTATCAATTCCTTGCTTGTCTGAGCTAAGAGCAACTAATTCATATTTATCGTCAGTATTATTTTCGGTCAGCAATGGGTCTATTACAGGTGTCACGTTTTCCGGCTTCTTGCATGATGAAAATAATATGCATATAATTAGCATTAACCATAGTAATTTTTTCATTTTCCCCTCCAAAACTTTCATATGATAATTATATCACTTACTATTAGACGAAACAATGATTAAAATAGTTCAGAAAATTCAAAACAAACATTTCCTTCGATAAATAATATTTGACAGTTTATATAATATTTGATAGGATAAGTCAGTAATTTAGTAAATTAGTAGATGGAGAAGATAAAATGAAAATACCAACAACTTTAAAACATAAACCGGTAATTGTTTCGGAGAATTATGAAAATGTGGATGGAAGAAAGGCATATAATTCAGATGCCAAGGGTTTATCCTTGGGGCTTGCTCAGTGGAATGACAGGGGCAAGGTTGATATATCCGCAAAGGTGTGGAGGTATACGGGAGAAAAGTGGTCAAGACAATCTGAAGAACTTCCTCTTCACAGGGTATTGGACTTAGCAATACTTATTCTTAGGTCACAGCTTCATTTCAGGGAAGCATACAGATATGAGAAATTATATGACACGGAAAATACTGTAATAGACAGAGTAGGTATGCAGGGCGATGCCATGACTGTAGAGGTATGCACTGACAATGAAAAAATAGATGAAGATATTAAATTGTTCAGGCAGGCAT
>CAZAYQ010000258.1:0-1970 GCA_964489345.1 uncultured Clostridia bacterium
AAGCAATATGTAAGGATGATACGGGTTTTATCACTCTTACATTTTTCAATCAGGACTTTTTAAAGGATAAGCTTATTGAAGGTGACTGTTACTATGTTTTTGGAAATATAAAAATTGCCTTCGGAAAACCGGAAGCTGTAAACCCTGAAATTGAAGAGGTGGATAAGGGCTGGAAGGCAGGAAACATAATGCCTGTTTACGGTCTTACCTACGGACTGTCAAACAATGAAATTACAAAGCTGGTAAAAACTGCTTTTGATACATATTATGATGACATTCAAAATATTCTGCCTGAAGAAACAATAAAGAAATACAAGCTTACTTCAAGAAAGATTGCCCTAAAAGCTCTTCATTTTCCAAGCGACAACAAGAAATATTCATTGGCTAAAAGAACTATTGCCTTTGAAAAGTTATTGATAATGCAGCTTGGACTTTTTAACATTAAGAATAATTTAGCAAATGATGTAAGCAATATTATAATAAGAAATACAGGGCTTTCTGAAAAGCTTCTAAGCTCCATACCCTATAAGCTTACTAATGCACAGATGAAAGTAATAGGGGAAATAAAAAACGACCTGAAAAACAATAAAACAATGAACAGGCTTATCCAGGGAGATGTGGGCTCCGGAAAGACAGTGGTTGCTGTCTATGCAATGCTTATGGCAGCCGGCTCAGGCTATCAGTCATCCATGATGGCACCGACAGAAATACTGGCACTCCAGCATTATGAAACAATAAATGAATTTATTAAAAGGGCCGGCCTGGATGTAAAAATTAAAATATTAACAGGGTCTGTGAAAACGAAGGAAAAGCAAGAAACCCTCGAAAAGCTTAAAAGCGGAGATATTGATATTCTGGTCGGAACCCATGCACTTATTGAAGACAATGTGGAATTTAATAATATAGGGCTTGTGGTTACAGATGAACAGCACCGCTTTGGGGTAAGGCAGAGGGCAAGGCTGTCAAACAAGGGAAATTCCCCCCATATTCTCATAATGACGGCAACACCTATTCCAAGAACTCTGGCGCTTATGATATACGGAGATTTGGATATTTCATTGATAGATGAAATGCCTCCCGGAAGGCAAAAAGTTATAACATCTATAATAAGTGTCAAGGATAAGGAAAAAGCTTATGATTTTATAAAAAAACAAATCGACAGCGGCAGGCAGGCCTATATTGTGGCACCATTGGTAGAGGATTCAGAAAGCTTAGACTTAAACTCCGCTGTTGAAACATTTAAAGAATTGAAGTCGTCATATTTTTCAGGATACAAATTGGGTCTTTTGCACGGTAAAATGACCAACAGCGAAAAGGAAGAGGTCATAAATAAGTTTTATAAGGGGAAAATAAGCGTGCTTATTTCAACTACTGTTGTTGAAGTAGGGGTAAATGTTCCCAATGCTGTAGTTATGCTTGTTTTAAATGCTGAAAGATTCGGGCTGGCACAGCTTCATCAGTTGAGGGGCAGGGTTGGAAGAGGAAATCACCAGTCCTACTGTATTTTTACAAATGAAAGCAAAAGCAAAAAATCAAAGGACCGTATGAACATTTTAAAGGCTACAAACAACGGTTTTATAATAGCGGAAGAAGATTTAAAAATCAGGGGACCGGGAGATTTCTTCGGAGTAAGACAGCATGGATTATCAAAATTTGAAATTCAAAATATAGTTAATAATGTTGAAACTCTTCAGCAAGTTCAGCTTTTATCAAAAAAACTCCTGGCTGAAAACCCCTGTCTGAAGGGTGAAGATTATCATAATTTAAAAGAGGAAATTATGAAACTCTTTAAAGACGACATAGTATATAATTAGGGACATTCCTTTGACCCACAAAGATTTGCCCTCTAATAAAGGTGTGTCCCTATACAGATTGAGAGGAAAAAATGAGAATTATATCCGGAACAAACAAGGGCAAGAGGCTCTATGCCCCTGAAGGAAAAGGGGTAAGACCTACCGGCGATAAAATCA
>CAZAYQ010000259.1:0-1957 GCA_964489345.1 uncultured Clostridia bacterium
TTGGAACTGTGTTTTATTTATTTTTGTTGATTTTTTTACGAAAATGCCATATAATATGAACACAAACAATAACGCAAAAGAAATAAAATTTAGGAGATGATAAAAATGGCTACCAAAAGTATTTTAAAAAATATTAATATTAATGATAAAAGAACGGGATATGCCATTGTATCAGCATTGGAAAACTCAAAAAGAAAAAAAGATAAAGATGTTACATTAAAGTGTACTTGTGAGGAAATAAAGGGCAGCAAGATAAAACAAATATTTGGAGACAAATAATGACTGGCTATATTCAGGTTAATTTGAGGGATATGGTAAATAACATTGGAGAGGATAAAGCAAAAAATATCCTCTCCAATTTTTCATGTCCGCTTAATAAAGATGTTGAATTGTTCTTAAAGCACAAGTCTATAGAATTTTCAAAACAAGGAATTGCAGTTACATACTTAGTGATGATATGAATAAGGGAAATGTTCAAAATGCAGCAGAAGCATTTGCCAAGTTTAGGGAGAAACATTAGTATGATGAATTATATGATACAGATAACTTCCAAGGCTTAATATTATCTTATTTCCCGTATATTCTCCACTGCCCACAATGGCAAATTCAATAGCCAATCTTCCTGCTTGTAATCTGACATACTTGTACGTATGGATATTTTAGGTTTAAATTTTTCGTAAAATGTTTTTAGGCTTTTTGATTTCAAGTTTGTTTCTGCTTTTACCTCAATAGGAATAACGTCTGTTCCGTTATCAATAAGGAAGTCTATTTCAGCACCTCCTCGGGCATTTGTCCAATAATAGGTTTCTATACCTTTAATGGTTTTAAGCTGCTGCAGTACATATTGTTCCGTAAGGGAACCCTTAAATTCTTGGAATAGCCTGTTCCCATCAACCAAGCTTCTCTGATTGAGTCGAACCATACATGAAAGAAGACCCACATCAACTAAAAAGAGCTTAAAAGCTTTAAAATCCTCATATGCCTTTAATGGAATATTTGGTGATGTTGCCCGATGAACCTTATGAACAAGTCCGCAATCAGCAAGCCACATAAGGGCCATTTCGTAATCCTTAGCCCTTGCACCCTCCTTAATGATGCCATAGACAAATTTTTTGTTTTCCTTAGTAAGTTGTCCGGGAATACTGTTCCAAAGCATACGAATGCGTGGAACTGTTTCATTTGGAGCATGTTTGGAAAAATCCTGCTCATATGCGTCCAGTATCCTTTGTTGAATCTCGCGTGCCTCATTAAAATCCCTGTTATCTGCAAAAGCTTTTACTGCCTCGGGCATGCCGCCAACATAGTAATAGTGTTTAAGCAAATTAATATATTCCTGCCTAAAGGTGGTAGCCATGCCGAAGTCCTGTTTTTCAAGCAGCCCAATAAACTGATTTCTACCCATTGCCCTCATAAATTCGCTAAAGGATAATGGATATAAATCCAGAAACTCTACTTTCCCAACAGGAAAGGATGTTCCGCTATGCAGTGCCACACCAAGCAGGGAGCCCGCACAGATAATTTGATATTCAGGTGCAATTTCATTAAAATATTTCAGTGCCGATAAAGCTTGTGGTACCTCTTGTATCTCATCAAATATAAGCACTGTGTTTAAAGGATTAATTTTATGTCCCGTATAAAGCTCCAACCCTGTAATAATACGCTCAATATTCATATCAACAGAGAAAAGTTCTTTCATTTGAGTATTGTTATCAAAATTTATATATACCATCTCATCATAAGAAGAATTTCCAAACTCACGCATGAGCCATGTTTTACCCACCTGGCGTGCTCCCCTGATAATCAATGGCTTTTTATTCTTTTTGCTTTTCCACTTATGCAGATCATTCATTGCATCTCTGTACATACACATCACCTCATACACATAGTATATCCCATTTTTACACTTTTTACAATGAAAATTAATTACATATTTACACTTATTACGACGAATAATGTA
>CAZAYQ010000260.1:0-1954 GCA_964489345.1 uncultured Clostridia bacterium
ACTGTCTACATTGTGGCAAACCCTGCTTATGAAGGGCAATGGTTTGTAGGATGGTACAGCGAGGATGAAGTTGTCTTTGCCGATGATGAAGCAGAAAATACCAGCTTTACGATGCCTGCTTCCGATGTCACGGTAAGAGCAACATTATTTGGCAGCATAGTCCCAATAGTGGAAATGGTTTCGATTCAGAATATCAATGATGACGAAGTGACCCTTACCGGAAGAGTTGTTTTTGACGGCGACAACAATGTAGCCGGAAGAGGCTTTATCCTGTCCCTGTCAGCAGATTTGGAAGATGAATTTTACATGGAAGTGCCTTGCGGCAGCGGCCTCGGCGATTTTACCGAGACGATTTCAGAATTACCTCAAGGTGAGACCTTTTATGTCTGGGCTTATGCATATAACGAAATTGGCTATGGTTACAGCCAATGGTTCTGGTTTACAACTGATGATGAGCCGGGGGAGGAACCCTTAATTTGCACCGTAACATTTAACGCCAATGGCGGCATCGGCACGATGGCCCCGCAAACCTTTACGCAGGGTGTATCTAAGGCGCTGAATCTGAATACTTTTTTCCGGCCATACTTTTATTTCTCGGGATGGGCGGAGTCCGGCGAGGGTGACCTTGTCTACGAAGACGGTGAACGCATCGCCATAACGGAAGACATAACGCTGCATGCCGTTTGGGAAATGGAGTTATATGGAATTTCCGTAACCACCGGCACTACGGACAGCATTACCTCTTCAGGCGCGCGCTTTAAAGGCAGTATTTCGACGCAGGGCTACGCGGTAATTCACGAGCGGGGATTTGTGTACAGCACATCGCCAAACCCGAACATTGGCGGGCCGGAAACGACAAAGATTGTTGTAAGCGGTATTAGCCCCGGCGATTTCTCCGCCTCTGTTTCAGGCCTTGAGAAGGAAACGACATATTATGTAAGGGCCTATGCTCTGCATCAGGGCGGTGAAACTACAGAGTATGGAGACGTTAAAACATTTACCACCCGTAAAGAAGGAGGGGGAAGCAGCGGCAGCACGCCCACACGGCCGACCCCCACTGTGCCGGAAGAAGTAAAAACACCCCCGGCGGGCGAGGTAGGATACCTGAATATACCGGAGGATCTCCTGGCTCTTGGATCAGGGAATGTCATCCTGTTTACAGACCCCCTGGGAGAAACCGATATCCTGGGCCTGGGGATTGTGGAAGGCCAAAGGATGAAATACATCTCCCGTGGAGCAGGCAACTACAAAATCATCTATAATGCCAGGCCTTTTGACGACATAGACGGCCACTGGGCAAAGGATGATATCGACTTCTCATCGGCAAGGCTGCTCTACCATGGTGTGACACCTAACTTGTTCGCCCCTGAATCTGCGATGACAAGAGGAATGTTTGTTGCGGTCATAGGCCGCATGTATGGCGTTGACGCAGGCAAATATACAGACTCACGCTTTACTGATGTGGAGCAGGAGCTATACTACGCTCCCTTTATCCAGTGGGCGGCAGAGGAAGGAATTGTCTTTGGCGTATCTGCAAGCAGCTTCGAGCCCGAAAGGCCCGTAACGCGTCAGGAGATGGCTGCCATTATGCAAAGGTTTATGGACTACCTTGAGATAAACCTGACAAACACATCCGACATATTTGCCGATGATGAGCAGATAAGCGACTGGGCAAGAGAGAATGTCTATATGATGCGCGGCACCGGAATTATGAATGGGAGAAGCGATAACAAGTTTGTTCCCCATGCAAATTCCACCCGCGCCGAAGTAGCAGTTGTATTCAAACGCCTTATTGAACACATCGTCAATAAAGGCCAGTAAAAAAAGGGTGATTTATATTTAAAAAATGTTAGGATAACCCGGGTACAATAAATTTACAGCAGCCTGCCCTTTTTGGGCAGGCTGTGTTTTATGACAAGATATAGGCAATAAAGCATATAAGTATGGTTATGAT
>CAZAYQ010000261.1:0-1943 GCA_964489345.1 uncultured Clostridia bacterium
CTTAGAGGTTTTTGAGCTGGTTTTGCATCAGGACACCGACTATTTCCGCAAAACGTTCGGGATAATATATGCGGGCAAAATTATGTCCGTATATTTTTTTTGCTGTTGGTATATCTTCATCTTCGCCTGTAAAGACGCAAAGAATTGAAGTGCCGTTATTAATGCCTTTTTTCACCTCAAAAGCCGTATCTATTATGCCTGTTGCTCCTGCATACTTGGTCTGCTCCTGCTTTATTCCCGTGTCTGGGATGCACTGAGTGTCATTTGGTTTGCAGTCGGAGAGGACTATAAGGAGCTTGTTGAAATATTCGCTGCCTTCCATCATGTACAGGGCTGTGCGTATTGCCAGGCCGTCCCGGTTGCAGCCGGTAGTTTTATAATTGAAAATTTGATTGTTGTTTTCTGTTTCGTCATAATCGCGATAAAGGTTCATAACGGTGAAGTTTCTCAAGCTTGAAAATGAATGGACTCTTACCGGAATCTGGCATTGAGTGAAGCTTTCAGCAATAATGTATGCTTCAGCAGAAATTGTTGTCTGTCTTTCATGCTGGGATGCAGATGCATCAAGTAAAATATCTACGGATAGATTTGCCATATCATTATTGTAGACTTTTGTGAAAACCTTGTTATCATTTAAGTATACATTTCTCCATATTTTAGGAGCATTAAGCCTGCCTGCTTCAGATATTCCTGTGTAGGATTCAAAATAAGCAAGCATTGTATTTCTGATTTTATTTGTAAGCTTTAATATGCTGTTTTTGTATTTTATATAATTTGCATTGTAATGATCTAAATTAATTTCCCTTTGTTCTTTCAATATCTTGTTGTAATACAATGCATTGGAGTCATCGCCAAACTCAGCATCAAACTCCCCCCTGGTGAAATGAAGATGAGTATTTTTATGGTTCCCCGTACAAAGGCTCCGCTCGATTAAATTTGTTTTCCGCTGGTCAATAATTGAAGACCCGAAATATTTACGGATGAAGAGCCTTTCAGAATCATCCTTGTTTTCCGGCCTGACTTTGACAACAGGCCTCTTGACTTTTCCCTTTAATTCATCGTAGTATATTTCTCTTGACGTTTCAGCGGAATCCAAATACAGGTCTTTCAGAGTTTCCATTTCTGAATCGCTGAGCTTTTCTTCCTGACCTTCCCGGACCTGTTTTTGCCTTCTTTTTTTATCTTTTTCGGTATTTACTTCATACCGGCCGTAATTGAACCTGAAATATGTCTTTAAAATCCGGTTCATCCTTGAAATTATTTCTTCAGTTTCTGCATTGCCAAATTCCAGGTCATTTAAAATATTAAGCGGATTGCCTGTAATTTCAGGCGGCTTTCCCAATGCTTTTCTAAAATGGGCACATCTTATTACATTTAACAAATTATCATCAAAGCTTTCAGCATCTCCTGCCAGTACCTTTTTTGCATGGTTTTTTCTGAGGCTGTTCAGGACAGGCCTGTCGTTTTTTCCTTTATCAAATACAGCTTTCTCCAAGCCCAACCAAAAAAGTTTCTCATAGAAGTCGTGACTGCTGTCTGTTTTCAGATAATTGAAGAAACCCCTAAGCAGGTTGTAATCATAGTATTTATAAACAGCTCCTATTATATAGTTCCAATAGATATCTGCCTGGCCCTTTTCATCATAGGCTTTAAATTGGGGGTCTATTGAATAGTCATCTGATGCATTCCAAATAATATTAAGAGCCCTTTTATTGTCTTGTGAATTATTCATCTTAACTGAAAATTTCATTCCTTCCCAGATTATCAGCTATTCTAAGGCGGATAACGTCCTCTACCAGGGTCCTCTCAAAATCATCAAATGATTTATTTGCAATTCCCATCTGAAGTGCTTTAACAGGAGACAACCCTTTATCCATTAAATTAATTGAAGCAAGAAGGCCTCTTAAGTCAACTGACTTGGTTGAAATTTCCGAATTTTCGCT
>CAZAYQ010000262.1:0-1940 GCA_964489345.1 uncultured Clostridia bacterium
ACCGTAAAGTCTCGGCTTAACAATTTCAATATACCAGTCACAGTATTCATTCCATATGAAATCATAAACCCTTTGGGCAGCCATCCCAAGTTCAAATTTTTCAAGATATTCGGTAGCTTCCTTTCCTGCTTTGTTAGCCCTTGAAATTATCCATTTGTCTTCTGTTTTATAGTTCTTTTCTGCTTTTTCTTCATCTGTTAATGATCCGTCTAAATTCATTAATACAAATCTTGAAGCATTCCACAGTTTATTTGCAAAGTTACGGCTTGATTCCAGTCTGTCATAATTAAAACGAGTGTCGTTGCCGGGAGATATTCCTGTCATAAGCATAAAGCGAAGAGCATCTGCACCGTAGTTATCTATAACATCAAGAGGGTCTATGCCATTTCCCAAGGATTTGCTCATTTTTCTGCCTTCAGCATCTCTCACCAAACCATGAATAAATGTATATTTAAAAGGTGATTTGCCGGTAACTTCCAAAGCAGAAAATACCATCCTGATAACCCAGAAGAATATAATATCATATCCTGTAACCAGTACATCAGTAGGATAAAAATATTTTAAGTCTTCGGTTTCATGAGGCCAGCCTAAGGTTGAAAAGGGCCAAAGTCCTGATGAAAACCATGTGTCCAGAACATCCTCATCCTGTGTGATCCTGGTGCTTCCGCACTTGTTGCATTTTTCGGGTGCATCTTTTTGAACCATCATTTCATGGCAGTCCTGACAGTAGTATGCAGGAATTCTGTGTCCCCACCACAATTGTCTTGAAATACACCAGTCTCTTATATTTTCAAGCCAATGATTGTAAATTTTAGTAAAACGCTCAGGAACCAGCTGCATTTCCTTTTCTTCAACTGCCCTTAACGCAGGTCCTGCCAATGGTTTCATTTTTACAAACCACTGGTCGGAAATCCTGGGCTCAATAACATTATGGCACCTGTAGCAGGTCCCTACATTGTGGTCGGTATTTTCTGTTTTAATCATGTAGCCATTTTCTTCAAGGTCCTTTACAAATGCCTCTCTGCATTCAAAACGATTCATGCCTTGGTATTTGCCTGCAACTTCATTCATGGTCCCGTCTTCATTCATACAGCTTAATTGGTCTAACTTGTGACGAAGTCCTATTTCAAAGTCGTTAGGGTCATGGGCAGGAGTAATTTTCAATGCTCCTGTTCCTTTTTCCATATCAGGGTATTCATCGGCGATAATCGGAATTTCTCTCCCTACCAAGGGAACAATCACCTTTCTTCCAATTAAATGTTTGTATCTTTCATCATCAGGGTGTGCAGCTATGGCAACATCACCAAATATCGTTTCAGGCCTTGTAGTTGCTATGATGAAGAAATCATCCTTATTATCAGCAAATGGATATTTTACATAATAATATTTGCCTGCAGTATCCTCATGTTCAACTTCTATATCAGAAAGTGTTGTAAGGCAGTCGGGACACCAGTTTATGATCCTTTTCCCCTTATATATCAGTCCCCTTTCATAGAGCCTTATAAAAAACTCAATAACAGCTTCATTGCAGCCATCATCCATTGTGAACCTTTCTCTGGCCCAGTCGCAGGAATTACCGAGCTTTTTAACCTGATCAACTATTATACCGCCAAATTCCTCTTTCCACTTCCAGGCTCTTTTAAGAAATTCTTCTCTTCCTATATCTTCCTTGGTTTTTCTTTCTTCCTTCTTAAGTCTTTCAATTACTTTTACTTCAGTTGCTATGCTTGCATGGTCTGAGCCCGGAAGCCACAAGGCTTCATAGCCCATCATTCTCTTCCATCTGATGAGAACATCCTGCAAGGTCAGGTCTAAGGCATGCCCCATATGAAGCTGGCCTGTAATATTGGGAGGCGGCATCACAATGGTAAATGGTTTCTTGTCCTTGTTGATTTCTGCTCTGAAGCAATTTTCATCCATCCAGATTTTATAAATTTTAT
>CAZAYQ010000263.1:0-1937 GCA_964489345.1 uncultured Clostridia bacterium
TTTTGTTTATAAAATTCTTTCATTACCCTTCCTATAATTCAAATTCTTTAAAAATATATTTAGGATCCTTTAGTTTATCATCAAGATAAAATTCCTTAATAAATCGATATCTTCCTGTTGAAATATTTTCCCACGCTTCTGTTGGATAAGAAGTTTTATCTTCTGAATGAGGAGGTAAATAATTAAGTATATCTGTGAAACCTACCTTTCCTGATAAAGGTATTTCATACCACTTCCCATTTTCGTATTTTTCAAGGGTGATGTATTCTCCATAATAGATGGTTTCATCCGTTTCATTTATTAAAGAGTAAGCTAATTTTTTATCTACTAAAGATACCTCACTCATACAGATACCAGGAACTGTATTGAGTTCATCTATATTTACATTAAAGATATCTTCTAATTCAGCTGCATTTGATTTGCGAAAAATTCCAAACATCCTTCTTATTGAAATTTCTTCAAGCTCATTATTAATTTTATCAATGTACACTTTAAGGCTGTCTCGCACATATATTAAATATACTAATTCTTTTTCACTAATGCCGCCATCATTCATATCAGCTATTCTACCTATATAATAACTTATAGAGCTAAGACGGGGAGATAAGGATAAATACCATTCATAAGTATGCATTTGATTAAAATGCTTTTTTAAAAGTAAATTATTTTTAATTTCAAATTCATATACACTTTGATTCTGATATTGTTTCTCATATATATCTAAAAAATCATCAAGCTCAGAATAGATATTTCTTAAAGTAATCCAGTTATAGGTATCTGTGATTTCGTTATATTCAAATTTATAGCAGCTATAACATAATGCAAGTAGTAATATTGCAACACTAATTATAATAATAATCTTACTCTTTTTCATAAAGCCCTCCTCTGTTAGTTAACAAAATATAAATATTGCCTATGTACACATTTGACAATTGCGAATTACTTCTATTCAATAACTTTTGTTACGATTTCTACCACCATGCGGGGAATTTGGAGAATACCCGGAAATCACCGCTTTTTTCAGTAACAAATGTGAATTCTTCATAACCTTCCAATTCATAATTATAATCTAATTTTTCAACTGAAAGAGTATACTCTATTTGATTTTCATTTATTATATTCTTATTTACTTCCGCTATTTTCCCATAACTATGATTAGTACCTCTTGCCATATCATAGGCACACAATTTGCCGTCCACATCAAAGTATCTATCGGATTTTAGCATGCCCGCAACCTTTTCATCAGTAAATATTGTTTTTAAATAGTTCTCCAAATCTTTTAGAGTTTCAATACCTTCATAATCCACTTCAAAGCATGTTCCTGATTCGGTCTCAACCTCAACAAAAGACAATTCCGGTCCTAGCTTCAGAGGCATGGTTCCAACATAAAACCAGCCCCAGGCTTCACTTGCTTTATCAAATAAGGAATAAAATTCTGTTTCATTAAGTATTCTATACATAATAATATAGGTTTGTTCCCTTGTAATATTTGATTTGGGAGAAAAGATGCCATTACCCATACCCTGCATGAATTTATTTTTCAGAACAAAGCTAACGGCATCCATGGCCCATTCTGATATTTCTGTTTTGTCATTTAATTTTGCTTCATCCGCAACAGTATTAAGTCCCAAATATTCGGCCATATTAGTAAGCATTACAGCTGCTTCTTCTCTTGTAATCTGGCTGTCACCGTCAAACATACCGTTGCCTCTTCCTTTAACGACACCTAAGTTAAGGCAGATTGCTATATCTTCATTAATTCCATCAAGAAAGGCTTCATAGGTCACATCTATATTCTTATCCTTGATAATTTCTTCCCTTGAGGTGTCATAATATTCTTCCAAAAATTCTACTATAATGCTGCAGAATTCATATCTTTTTATATTAAATGTAAAGGCTGCCTGATATTCAAATGGAACTAAATTATTTTCTATAGC
>CAZAYQ010000264.1:0-1895 GCA_964489345.1 uncultured Clostridia bacterium
CCTTGACAAAACATTGGTCTTGGTATAGTATGTTTTTTATATTAATAATTGCTGTGAAGAGGAACAGTAATGATACATGGACTTAGAGAGAAGGTTGCCCGGTGAAAGACCCTTGTCCCAATGTTGATTGAACCCGCCTCAGAGCGTTTGGGGGTAACAACCCAAAGGGCAGAACCCTTATTTTAATGAGATGCTGCATAAGGCAGCTAGAGTGGTACCGCGGACATCCGCCTCTTTTTAGAGGCGGATTAATTTTTTGAAGGAGGAAAAAATATGCTATCATCAAAAGAAATTATGAAACAAACAGAAAAGTATGGGGCTCATAACTACCAGCCCAAGGAAGTTGTATTTTCAGAAGCAGAAGGGGTAATAGTTAAAAACCCGGAAGGTGAAAAGTTCTATGATATGCTGAGTGCTTATTCGGCATTAAACTTCGGACACAGGCACCCTGAACTGATAGAGGCAGCAAAGAAACAACTGGACAGCTTAACCTTGTCATCAAGAGCTTTCTACAATGCACAGCTGGGTGAATGGATGGAAAAAGTGTGTAAATTTACCGGTAAAAATATGGTTCTGCCTATGAATACCGGAGCTGAAGCGGTTGAAACCGCATTAAAAACTGCAAGGAGATGGGGGCATTTAATAAAGGGTATTGAAGATGGAAAACAAGAAATTATTTGCTGTAAAAATAACTTTCATGGAAGAACAATCACTATCATTACCATGAGTGATGATGAAGATGCAAGATTAGGCTACGGACCTTTCACACCCGGCTTTAAGTTAGTGGAATATGGTAATGCCGAAGAACTTGAAGGAGCTATAAATGAAAATACAGCTGCATTTATTGTTGAACCCATACAAGGGGAAGCAGGGGTTATTATTCCACCGGCCGGATATTTAAAAAAAGCATTTGAAATATGCAAGAATAACAATGTACTATTTATTGCTGACGAAGTTCAAACAGGATTTGCAAGAACAGGAAATATGTTTGCATGTGAATATGAGGATATTGTACCGGATATCTATGTCTTAGGAAAAGCGCTTGGCGGAGGTATAATTCCCGTATCTGCTGTTGCTGCGGATGAAGATATTCTTGGAGTATTTACTCCGGGTTCACATGGCTCTACTTTTGGAGGCAACCCTTTAGGGTGCGCTGTTTCTATAAAGGCTCTGGAAATACTGGAAAGAGATAAGTATCCTCAGCAAGCAAAGGAAAAAGGTCATTATTTTATAACTGAGCTGAGAAAGATTAAAAATGATGAAATAATTGATATAAGGGGAAGGGGACTTTTTATAGGTGTGGAATTTTCGGTAAATGCTGATTCATATGTTAAGAAGCTTGTAAAGCACGGGGTCCTTGCAAAGGAAACCCATGAAAGAACAATAAGATTTGCACCGCCTATTGTAATTACTTATGAGCAATTAGATGATGCGCTTAAAATAATAAAAGAAGTTTTAACGAAATAAATCACGTGACGAGGGGACGGGGGTAGTGTCATAAGTGTCACATCTCAGCGATGACAACACCCCCGTCCCCTTGTCATAATTTCATTTACAGCATCATCCAATGTTTTATCATTTAACACTTCAATGTCACAGTATTTTTTATACAAATGGAGTCTTTCATTGTAGAGGGTAAATACTTTATCCCGCCCTTCTCTCAGGAGGGGGCGGGTTTTTATATCTATATCCTCAATTATCTTTTCGGGAAGCCTGTTTAAGAAAACTATAAGAGAATTTTTTTTAAAATTGTCCATGTTTTCTTTTCGCTTGACAATTCCACCGCCTGCAGCAATTACAAGAGAGCTTTCCAGAGATAAAATTTTCGCACATTCGCTTTCAGCATTTCTGAAATATTCCTCGCTTATTTCAAACATTTCAATAATGCTTTTATT
>CAZAYQ010000265.1:0-1855 GCA_964489345.1 uncultured Clostridia bacterium
CTTAGAAAGGATAAATTATGGCATCAATAGAAGAAGTACAAATAATATTGGATGAAATAGCTGAGGAACTGCCCCCCGGAATTTACAAAGACTTAAACGGAGGCATCATATTGCTGCCTCAAGTTAAGCTGCATAAAAAAAGTGTGGATGATGACCTCTATGTAATGGGTGAATACCGCCATGAGAGAATTTCAGGAAGGTATATTGTTATATACTATGGCTCAGTTGAAAAGCTGTACGGCAATCTTTCAAGGGGCAGGCTTAAAAATAAACTCAGGTCTGTTGTAAAACATGAATTTGTCCATCACCTTGAATCAATGGCAGGAGAAAGAAATCTGGAAATAGAAGATGAGCGCAAACTGGCAAAATACCTGAAGAAGAAATAATAAATTTTTTAGGGACGGTTCTTTTTTTTAGGGACGGTTCTTTTTCTTCTCAGGATATCCAGGTAATTATAAGATTTATTTTGTATTTATCAGTTTCACCTTGTTAAATTTACTGAATTGGTTATAATTATATAAAAAGGCAAAAAGAAGGATTTTCATGAATATTAAGATTCCAAAGGAAGTTGAAAAAGCATTAAATGTTTTGCATGCTAATAACTTTGAAGCATATGTAGTAGGAGGATGCGTCAGAGACAGCCTTATGGGCAAAATTCCCTCTGACTGGGATGTTGCCACATCTGCAAAGCCGGATCAAATATTATTGTGCTTTAATAAGCACAGAACAATAGAGACAGGCTTAAAACACGGTACTGTTACTGTTGTTATTAATAAGATGCAGATTGAAATCACTAGCTATAGAATCGACGGGGAGTACAGCGACAACAGACGTCCTGACCATGTTTTATTTACGGATAATATAGAATTAGATTTAAGGAGAAGAGATTTTACAATCAATGCCCTTGCTTACAACAAAAATTGCATAATTGATTTGTTCGGCGGAATTAAGGATATAGAAAATAAAACTGTAAAATGCGTGGGAGAAGCAGATGAAAGATTCAACGAAGACGGCTTAAGAATTTTAAGAGCACTGCGCTTTGCTTCTGTTTTAAATTTCAGTATTGAAGAAAATACATCAAGTAGTATTTATAGAAACAAAAAGCTACTTGAAAATATTTCTATGGAGCGGATTAACATTGAATTTAGCAAGCTGATAATGGGAAGCAATTTTGAGTTTGTCCTGTTGGAATACAAAGAGATTATTGAGCTTTTCCTGCCTGAAATCAGGAGTTTATCAAAAGAGAAATTAAAGAAACGATTAAATGCAATGAAGGCGTTAAATTTGTTAACCTTACGATTAGCTGTGCTTTTGCATGAAATCAATGCGACTGATAAGATTTTGATGAATTTAAAATATGATAATAAGACTATAAAAACAGTAAAGATACTTGCTGAAAATATAGATGAGAAAATATATCCTGATCCTGTGAACGTAAAAAAGTGGTTACATAAAATCAATTATGTAAACTTATCTTATTTGATTAAAATTAAGAAGGAATTATTTAATTTTGAATATGATGAACTTGTAAAAACAGAAAAAATTATGGATGAAATTATTGCGGCTAAACAGTGCTACAGCCTGGAAACACTGGCAGTCAACGGTCAAGACCTGATTGAGGCGGGCATAGCTAAGGGTAAAAATATAGGTATAATTTTAGATAAGCTTTTGGATGAAGTTATTGAAGGGAAACTGGTGAATAAAAAGGATGGTTTACTGAATTACATTTATGTAAACAAGATTTACCAAGAAACTATTGACAAGCAAAAAAATAAATGATAAACTCATTTTCAATAATACAAAACAAAACCGTTGAAGCGAAGATTAAACTATATGTGCACTTACAGAGAGCAGG
>CAZAYQ010000266.1:0-1841 GCA_964489345.1 uncultured Clostridia bacterium
TTGCGCTGATGATACTTGGCGGGTAACTGCCCGGGAAAGTAGGACGCCGCCGGATTGATTTGCTAAACAGTTGATATTCCAGCTGTTTTTTATTTTGGCAACAATCTTGTAACTAGTCACTATAACTTTATAAACGCATAAATATAATTAAACCTAATAAATATGACAACATGCTTGACAAAGTCAGCAAAGATTATTAAAATATATATAGGTGGTGATAATATGAAAAATTTACCGATAAACGTTTATTCAGAAATTGGCAAATTAAAAAAGGTTTTATTGCACAGGCCGGGTAAAGAATTAGAAAACTTAATGCCGGAATATCTGGAAAGATTACTTTTTGATGATACCCCCTATTTAAAAATCGCACAACAGGAGCACGATGCTTTTGCAAACATTTTCATAGAAAATGGAATTGAAGTTGAATATTTGGAAGACCTGACCGTTGAGTCCCTTATCAATGATGAAGTTAAATCAAAGTTTGTTGATGAATATATTGAAGAGGCAGGCATAAAGGAAGACAGGGAAACAGGTATTTTAAAAGAATATTTCATGTCTTTTTCCAATGAGAAGGAAATGGTTCTCAAGATGATGGAAGGGATTCGGAAATCTGATATAAAAGATTACAGGGGTCCCGGTTTAGCTGATTTTTTGAGCAATCAGTATCCCTTCATAATTGACCCTATGCCGAATTTGTACTTTACAAGGGATCCATTTGCTGCTATAGGCAACGGAGTATCTATTCACAAGATGCTGACTACAACAAGAAACAGAGAAACTATATTTGGCAAGTATATTTTTAACTATAATCCCGTATATAGGGGAACAAAATTATTTTATGACAGGACTGAGGACTATTCCCTTGAAGGCGGGGATATTCTTGTTTTGAACAAGGAAACATTAGCAGTAGGCATTTCACTTAGAACTAATCCAAATGCTATTGAAAAGTTTGCAAATTCAATATTGACTGAGGATTCCTCCTTCAAAAAGGTGCTGGCTGTAGACATACCTAAAAGCAGAGCATTTATGCATTTGGATACAGTTTTTACTATGGTCGATTATAATAAATTCACCATACATCCCAATATTAAATTTGATATAGTTGTTTACATTCTTAAAAAGGTTGACGGGAAAATGGATATTACTGAAGAAAGGGGTTCTCTTGAGGAAGTGCTGGAAAAGGAATTGAATATTGACAAGGTTAAACTGTTTAAATGCGGTGGAGACAGTGTTATTGATGCTTCCAGGGAGCAATGGAACGACGGCTCTAATACATTATGCATTTCACCGGGCCAAGTAATTGTTTATTCAAGAAATTACGTTACTAATGAAATACTCGAGGCAGAGGGAATAAAGACTCATATAATGCCAAGTTCAGAGTTATCAAGGGGCAGGGGGGGCCCAAGGTGTATGAGCATGCCCCTAATCAGAGAAAATATATAAGTTTTACAAAGGATTGCATATTGCCGGGATTTTTGATAATATATTTAAAAGTCAAAATGATAAACATTTTATGGAGGATGCAGATGGCAGTAAATTTAAAGGGAAGAAGCTTTTTGACATTAATGGACTTTACACCGGAAGAAATCAGATATTTGCTCGATTTATCCGAAAACTTGAAAGAAAAAAAGAGGTCAGGCACTACTAATTATTTGTTAACGGGAAAAAATATTGTTTTATTGTTTGATAAAACATCAACAAGAACAAGATGTGCTTTTGAGGTTGCTGCTTTAGAAGAAGGAGCTCATGTAACTTATTTGGATTCAGCCAGCTCACAGGTGGGTAGAAAGGAATCATTGGAAGATACTGCAAAGGTTCTTGGAAGATTTTATGATGGAATT
>CAZAYQ010000267.1:0-1835 GCA_964489345.1 uncultured Clostridia bacterium
TATCAATAACAGCAAAAAATGCGATTCTTCTTGCAAATGAGGGTGGAACATTTGGAGATCCTTTCAATGAGATTGTCATAGACGGAGGTTCTTTATTGTTAAAGTTTATGGGCGGCTCAGCAAGATGGGAAAGATGTTTTAGATTTGATTACCGGGATAGCGACTGGTATTTAACAGGGTTTACTGAAAGTAACTATGAGTTAGTTGGAAATTCAATGGAAAAACTTCAGCACGATTACAATTTAATCACAGGTGACTATATAGGTGATATATTAGAAAACGGGGAAATTAAAACTGTAGAAAAGAATATAGGCAAAAAAGAACTATTAAAATTAAATGATTTTATAGCAAATGAATATAGTATACAACCATGAAATATGCCTTTTCAAAATAATTATTGATTACTAAGCAAGAAGCTACAGAAGGTAATAACTTTACCAAAAAATTATTAGAATTCTGGGAATTCTGGGGACAGACCTTGAAATTCTCCTATAACAAACAATTACATTTTTAAATTGTAAATTTGAAGGTACAAAGCAATAATAAGAGATACCAAATGCAGTAAAAAATTCAATTATCAAAGAAAGGATACTGACAAGATTCTTATGAATCATGTTATAATTCCACTGGGCAAAGTATTCCCCAAACAAAATACCAGGAACTAAGTTTAAAGTAGTGTTTGAAAACACCAATTAAAGATTATACAATGGAGGGATTATGAATAATCTTAAAATAGTTATAAATACTGCGGTATTAATATTAGTGATTATTTTTTCAATTAATACTATTGGTTACGGTAACGCAGCTGAACCACCGTCAATACTTTTTATTGTTCCAAATGCTCCTGATGATATGAATGTAAAATTGAAATTGGTAGATCGTGAATATGAAGCAAAGGTAGTTGACAAAATTATAGAAAAATATTATATATTCTATTCATCTGATATGATGCGAAATAAGCCGGATATTTATAATTTTATAGTGAATACAGGGAATGAAAGCTTTGAAATTGAATTAGCTAAGCCATATAAAATTTTCAATAATACATATACATTAAATTTACAGGATCAAACTTTAACAGAAGGCATACTGTTATCAAGGTCTATAATGCTTGTTGCAATGAGAGTAGTATTTACTCTAATAATTGAAGGAGTAATATTTTGGATTTTTGGCTTTAGAGATAAAAGATCATGGATTATTTTTATTATAATAAACCTTATAACCCAAGGAGCTTTGAATATTTGGTTAAATAGTAATGGTCCAATTATGAGTTATATCATGCTTGTATTAATATTTGGAGAAATTTTTGTGTTTGTTACTGAAATAATAATATTTATATTCTTCTGCAATGAGCATGGACGTAAAAAGAGCGTGTTATATGTGATAACTGCAAATTTGGCAAGCTTGATTGTTGGAGGATATCTAATTACGGTGTTACCTATATAAAATGATAAGTTAAATGTAAAGGTCAATTATAAAGTTACAGCTTACAATATGGTAATTGACGGCACAAGCGGAGAATTTAAAAACTATTAAAACAAGGTTTTAAATAGGATTAGGATTTTCTTTGCCATATGCTATAATCACAGGACAGTTGGAGAAATTCAATTAAAGCTAATAGATAAAGAGAAACTATGTGGCACTTTAGGTATTCATTTGGTTAATGATGCATTTAAAGGTAAAGGATTTTGGAACAGAGGCAGATGCGAGGCAAAATAGCATTTTTACCTATAAATGGCTAAATATCAATCTTAGAGGAAATGCATTACATAAAAAAATTTGCAGTAACAAGGGTGGATAATATTGAAAATAGAAATCAAAAAACCAGACATTCA
>CAZAYQ010000268.1:0-1831 GCA_964489345.1 uncultured Clostridia bacterium
TTTGTCATTCAATTTTTCAAGTTCTGACGTCAGCTGCTTGACTTTTTCATCGTAGCGGGGCCATTCCTGGTTAATGTTTGAAAGAACCTTTATATCTTTATCAAGCTGCATAATTTGCGGCTCAAGAATAGACCTTTGGATTACGTCGTTTTCCAGTCCTTCCATTAATTTTTTCTTATTTTCCAGCTCTTCAATCTTATCTTCAGTTTTCTTAATCTTTATGCAGATTTCATTGAAATTTTTTTCAGCTTCTTCTGCCTTGGCCATTTCAAGCTTTATACCTTCTCTAAGGTAATAGCTTCTCACCACTTCGCCGATACCGGTCTTGTATGGATTGTTGATTCCTTTGTTATTCTCAGGGTAGTTTCTTTCTACATCCCATCTTTTTAAGAGTTTTTCTATTTCATCATGCAACCTTTGCCTTAATTTTTCAAGGGATACCCCATCAAGCTCCATAATTGTACTTCTTAACAAGGAGCTTATTTCACCGGTTGCTTCTTTGTTATTTATAATTCTGTTTATTGCTTCCTTAAGATAGTACTGCTTCAGAAAAAATACGCTGCTGTAGGTTCCTTCACCGTATATGTAAACATCCTTTAAGCTGTCATTGATGCTGAAGTCATTTTTTATTACAATTTTATCAGGCATGGTAAGCTTTGAGGAGGAGCCTGCCCCCCATTCCTTGCTCAATGTGTAAACTTCCCCCTCATGCTCTAAATCTACCTCTCCGTCTATAGTGTCTCCTATGGGATATGGCATGAATTTAGATAGAAATTCTATATCCTCCACTGATTTTCTGCCTATTTTGCCGGGCTTGAAAAGCACTGAATGAATTCCTTCAATCAAGGTTGATTTTCCTGATTCGTTTGAACCAAGGATTACATTGAGCCCGTCTTTAAACTCCAGGCTTACATCCTTAATGCCTGCAAATCTTCCGCTGCTATATTTTTTAATTATCATTTTTAACCTCCATAATCAGCTCGTAGGCAAGCTGCAGAGTGTCTTCGTCATCTGAAAGAGACAGCAAAAGTTCCTGGGGGAATGAACCGTCAGAAAACTCCCTGTGAATTTTTCCAGCGGTTATTTTCATTTTGAAATCAGAATCCTCAACAATTAAATATAAAATATCCTTTTCAATTGAGCTGTATATTTCCTGCCTGTAATCAAACACATCTTCGTCAACCCTGCCTCCTAAGGTTATGCGGGCAATGGTTTTTTCAGGGTCGTCCTTCTTTAGCTCATCAAGCATTCTGTCTAAATCACCCCTGTCATCTACTGTGTAGACTTTGTCTGAAAATTTGTAGGTTCCTGTTTGAATCAGCTCAGCATTTGTTTTCTTGTTGTTGTCAATAGTAATAATCCAAGCTTGTCCGCTATGTTTGCAGTCTAATCCATCGGGCTCGGGAGTTCCGGGATTAAATATTTTTTCATTGGCAATGGGTGATTTAAATGGGTATGTAATATGTGTGTGACCTAACAGCCACAAGTCCATAGGAATATTTTGCAGCTCTTTTATTGACATATTGTAGTAGCTGTTTTCCAGGTCAGGGGACAAACCTTCTAAAGATCCATGGGCAATGCCGATATTTATCAGACCCTTGTCAATTTCTTCTTCTTTAATCCACTGAAGGTTGTTGGTGTCTGAATGTTTTTTATGGCAGGGTGCCGGATATACTGTGGCATTAAGACCGTAATCTTCCAGTGAATAGGCGCGCTCTTCGTTTGCGAAAACAATCTTGTCAGAAGGAGCTTTGTTGAAACTATCCCATAGGTCAATCATACCGTTGTCATAATCATGATTGCCGGGCATAATCAGGACGCACTCACCTTG
>CAZAYQ010000269.1:0-1798 GCA_964489345.1 uncultured Clostridia bacterium
CAATACTCATTAAATTATATCTTAATTGAATATTTATTGCAACAACAAAAATGCATTAATGTTAATTGTTTAACGTTATTGATTTTGAATCAAGCTGCGAAATTTCTTGTTGTAAGTTTCAAGAGGATTGAAGCCAAGAAGTTTCTGCCTGTAATTTTTAGCAGCTATTTCTATTATCGCGGACGTATTTCTTCCCGGTCTGACCGGTATGATAACAGTAGATACCTTAAGACCTAAAATCTCTCTATATTCATCATCCTTGCCTATTCTGTCATATTCCTTGTTTTGATCCCACTCTTCCAGTTCAACAATCAGTTCCACAAACTGCTCTATCCTTATGGAGCCTACACCGAACAAATGCTGTATGTCAAGTATTCCTATACCCCTTATTTCCATTAAATGCCTTGTTAATTCAGGACAAGTTGCCTTTAGTCCCCCTTCAACCTTTTTTATAATGACAGCATCATCTGCCACAAGCCTGTGACCCCTGTTTATCAGCTCCAGGGCTGTTTCGCTTTTACCTATACTGCTCTTCCCTCTTAATAATACCCCTACTCCGAAAACTTCCAGACAAACACCGTGCAGTGTTGTTTCTTCTGCCAGCTCTTCCTCAAGGAAGTTAATCATTATATTGACTAATTTGTCCGTTCTTTGCCTTGATTTATATACAGGTCTTTTGTATTTTTTTGCATAATAAATAATAATATCATCAGCTTCCATTTCATTTGCCACAATTAATGCGGGTATAGGAAAGCTGAAAAACTTATCCAGCCTTTCTCTTTTAACTTCTTCCTCTAATGTTTTTAAATATAATATTTCTGCCTTTCCCATTATTTGAACTCTCTCGAAGGAAAACCATTCAAAATATCCCGCCATTTGAAGACCCGGCCTGACAATATCAGGTGTGTATATTCTTGATTGGACATCCTCCGGATTATAAACCGGCTCTATTCCCGTATAAGAGACTAAATCTTCAAGTTTTACATACTGCATGCTTTTACCATCCTCATTTGTTAAAGTAATCGTATACTGATTTTGCTGCTTTTATATTCATGCCCCCTGCCGACAAAAGCTCATCCACACTTTTAGTCTTTATAGCATCTACAGAACCAAATTTCTTCAGTAAATTTATTTTTCTTTTTTCACCGATATTCTCAATATTGTCAAGCTCTGACTTAAACAGTGTCTTGTCCCTTAAATTTCTGTGATATTCAAGGGCAAATCTGTGTGCTTCTTCCTGAATTCTGCAAATCAGCTGATAAGTTATATTGCTTTTATTAAGTTCAATTTCATTGTTTTTATATATCAATCCTCTTGTCGTATGCCTGTCGTCCTTAACCATGCCGCAGACAGGTATGCTTAAACCAAAATTACTTATAACTTCTTCTGCTATATTTGTTTGTCCCTTTCCTCCGTCAACCAGGATTAGGTCAGGCATTTTGCTGAATCCCTGCCTGTCTTCACTAAGCCCCCTGTTTATCCTTCTTTCCAATAGCTCTTCCATGCTTTTATAATCATTTGGGCCCTCTACTGTTTTTATTTTGAAACGCCTGTAATTGCTTTTGCTTGGAAGACCCTTTTCAAAAACTACCATTGAGCCTACAGATTGAACCCCTTGTATATTTGAAATATCATAAGCTTCTATTCTTTCCGGAACCTGGTCCAATTTTAATATATTTTTGAGCTCTTCAATCGCCTTCATGCCTTCATCAATGTTTTTCCTTATTCTTTGACTTCCTTTTTCCAATACTTCAAGAGCATTTTTCTTTGTCATTTTAACAAGCATACTCTTTTCGCC
>CAZAYQ010000270.1:0-1759 GCA_964489345.1 uncultured Clostridia bacterium
CCTATCAAAACTTTTTCCCATTTTGCAATAAATCTCACTACCTGTATATCATGATTTCTCATGTAATCCATCAATTCATTCGTTTACGGGAACACATCTACAACATGATTGTAGCATTTATCGTTTATAGAAACAAGTCTGTGTTATTCCTGCGGGAACTGCCCACCTCCATTGCCGAATACGACAAATCCGAAATTAATGTTGGTTCGGACTGCATTATTTGTATCATTTAAGATATTTGAAGTCTGTGTATTAATATGATAAAATATATTGTGTATTTGCCGGCTGATTTTCTGCTATACTTCTGCTATGACTTTACTGCTTATATCATTTGATTTAAAAATATAATGATGAGAAGGGATAATGTAAATGAAAAATTATTATGATGAAAAATTGAACGCCCAAAAGCTCTTCCAGGTGTATGAAACACAAATTCCACGTATCAGACAATATTTACAAGCAGAAATAGACTTTGTTAAGGCAAATATATCAAAAAGACAAAGCGTCTTGGAGCTTGGAGCCGGATACGGTCGAATTATCAGGGAATTAGCTTCCTGCTGCAGTTCTATAGTCGGTATTGACATATCGGAAGAAAGCATTAAATTGGGAAAGAAGTATCTTAAGGACTATACCAACGCTGACATGATACTGATGGATGTTCACAAGCTAAAATTCCCTGAACCATTTAATGTAATTCTTTGTCTGCAAAACGGTTTATCCGCCATGGGTGCTGATTCTACCCTTATTCGAAGAATTCTTGATACGTTGTCTCCGGGAGGAACAGTCTATTTCAGCAGTTACAGTGCTAAGTTTTGGGACTTTCGCCTTAAATGGTTTGAAGAACAGTCCTCCAAAGGTCTTTTAGGGGAAATTGACTATATTAAAACTAAAAACGGCCTTATTGTCTGCAAAGATGGCTTCAAGGCTATAACCTATTCACCTGAGGATTTTCAAAAAATCGGTGAAGAGTCAGGATACCCCTATGAAGTTCAAGAGGTAGATGAATCTATCTTATTTCTTATCATACATAAAAGCTGACGAGATTTAAAAAATGCTGAGTCGCCGATTAAAATAGGGAAGTGATTATTTTTACTGATAATACAGTTTGTTTTTCGGTTTCTATTATTTGCATCAAGTAACTCATAGGAAACACCTCATAATTATTTATTATTTTGTGCTTCGTGCTAAGAGCATTGATATATAAGGGTTTTCAGCAAAATCAATCTTTCATCCTCCACATCAGCAAGTGTTTCGGGTCTGCTATATAGAAGATACGTTGCCCCCAAGGTTCTGTGGTAGGCTGCATAATAGGCTCTGCGCCCTTTGAAACTACTTGCCTAAAGGTATCACTAGAATAATACAAGAATTTTACTGTATTTTTCATTAAAATTGCCTTTTTTAGTGTAGCAAATATTTCTGCTTCTTCTTTTGCATTTGCCCACCCAGAAAAATCTACCTCTATCCAATCGCTATCGTCACTTCCAAAAATAGTGGACAGTTTTTTTACTGCAGTATCTGTTTTTTCCAGGCTAACGGCATCCATGGCGTGTAATGCACTAAGAATATCCGTCTTTTCATTATCAGTCAGCACTGCCTTATTCAAAACAAAATTTGGTAAGAGTGAAATTCCACCGCCCTTACCTTTCGTCATATAGATTGGAATTCCGGCCGATGACAGTAGCTCTACATCACGGTAAATTGTGCGAGGTGAAACCTCAAAATGCTTCGCCATCTCACCTGCAGTAACTCTCTCTTTGCT
>CAZAYQ010000271.1:0-1756 GCA_964489345.1 uncultured Clostridia bacterium
CTTCAGCAAACTTATATTCCTCTGTGATATCTGTGAAAACAACTGGTTCTGTTGCATCATCTTCAGTGGTCTCTTCTACCTCTGCTTCTTCTGCCGGTGTTTCTTCAACAACTTCCGCTTCACCTACAGTAATTTTATTAACCAGTTTAAAAACAGTACCAAATTCTCCTTCTTCCTTCACATTTCTGTAAACTGTTATTTCTTCAGCAACAGTTTCGTCATTGTCTATTGCCTCGCCGTCAACTTCATAAGCCACAACAAATTTAAGCTCATCATTTAAAACATCCTGCAGGGTTTGAGGGTCAATTTCATAGCCGTCAGCTGCGAAGAACTCAACCTTTCCTTCTTCAGCAGTCACACCTGCTTTTTCTTTCAATAAATAAGCCAAGCTCACGCCTTTAACCTGGGCTGTTTTTTCTCCGCCCTTGGAATTATAATGATAGTCCTGTACTATTTGAGCTTCTTCAGGCATTCCCTTCAGCTCATTTAGAGTAAGCTTTAATTCTGTTGCAACTAAAGTACCTCCAACTTCAAGAGCGTAATTCTCTTCTGCAAAAACCAATGATTGGGAAAGAATCATCACTATTGCCAAAACCAATGAAATCACTTTGAATCTTTTCATATTTTCCTCCATATTATTATTTATTTAATTTAGTTATACTAAATATAAATCATTTTAGGTCCTAAAAAAACAGCACTTCTGATGGAATTGCCGTCTTATTTATGTAATCTCCTTTCCATCAGGAGGCTTGACCGTTTCCAGCCAAACCCTATCGGCATAGGGCCATGAAAGTATTTTAGGCCCTTATGCTCGGAGCTATTAACTTGTATTAAATTATATCATAAGGTAAAACAAGTGTAAAGGCACTTATGTAAATAATTAATCACTAAAAACCCTGCCGATGCTGTCATTAATTACCAGGTCAGCCTGCTGGTCCATAGCTGTTGATGACTTGTTAATAAGCACCAATTTGCTCCCCTTAAAATAATTTATGAGGCCTGCCGCAGGATAAACCACAAGAGATGTTCCGCCTATAATTAAAAGGTCCGCATTCTCAATAAAACTAACAGATTTTTCAATAACATGGCTGTCAAGACTTTCCTCATACAATACAACATCCGGTTTAACAATTCCCCCGCATTGACATTTTGGAATTCCTTTTGAGTTTACAACAAAATTTACATCATAAAATTTACCGCATTTCATGCAGTAATTTCTAAGTACAGACCCATGAAGCTCCAATACATTACTGCTCCCTGCCTTCTGGTGAAGGCCGTCAATATTCTGGGTTATAACAGCTTTTACTCTTCCTTCTTTTTCAAGTTCAGCAAGTTTCTTATGGGCAGGATTGGGCTCTGCTTCAAGAAAAATCATTTTGTTTATGTAAAAGTCAAAGAACTCTTCAGTGTTTGTCTTGAAAAAGCTGTGAGAAACCATCACTTCAGGCGAATGCTTGTATTTAGTGCTGTATAATCCATCTGAGCTCCTAAAATCAGGTATGCCGCTTTCCGTTGATACACCCGCTCCTCCAAAAAATACAATATTATTGCTTTTTGAAATTATTTCTTTTAGTTCAGCGTTCATGAAATCCCTCCTTAAGCTTATTATATCACATTTCACAAAATTTGTGGACCTTCCTTTATATAATATCCCGAGAAAATGTTACCGGCTCCCCACCCCTGTCCCCCTGTAATAAAAATGAGCAAGTCATGCTTGCTCATTTTTATATCACCAGGCTCCAACAAGGGGCTCCAT
>CAZAYQ010000272.1:0-1750 GCA_964489345.1 uncultured Clostridia bacterium
AAATTAATTTCCTTTGGTTCATCATATAAAAACTGAAATTCAATATATTGTTGAGAAACATAATCTTCATCAAATACAAAACCTTGCAGTTCCTCCAACATGGATATCATTTCAAGCGTATCGATTTGCCCTGCTTCACGTGTTGTTCCATATTCACAACCATGAGGACCACCGTCATTTGCAGTCATAATATAAAATCTTTTTTCAACGGATTCTTGTTCTTTAATTTCTATCACTTCATTTGATTTAGGGTTGCTTATTAATCCTATAATAAATATTACAATAACTATGGAAACAAGAATCAAAACCCACAATGCAGGCTTTTTGTAATTCAGAATATTTTTAATCCTGCCTTCAGTGTTGTTTTCTCCAAAGGCTATGGGACTTCCTCCTAAAATTCTCCTGCCTGTTGACATGGACAGAAGTGAAGATGAATATTCCTTCTTTATAGAGCTCCCCATTTGCTTTACTACCTTTTCATCACATGATAATTCCATATCTTGGCCCATAAGATAAAAGGCAAGCCACACAAGAGGATTAAACCAGTGTATGCAGGTAAGAATAAAGAAAATCAGTTTTACAAGGTGATCTAATCGTTTGATATGGGTCTGTTCATGCAATAGTACATAGGATTTTTCATTTTCCGAAAGATGGTCAGGCAGATAAATCTTTGGATTAACTATACCGAAAACAAATGGTGTTTTATATCCATTAATAATGTAAATATTATCTTCTAAATGTTTCGCATTCCTTAAATTGCGATATAGCTTTACACTAGTAAAAACACCGTAAATTATAAGTATTGCTATACCTATAAGCCAGACTGCTTCTCCTATTGCTAGCCATATTTGCATAGGGTTAACACTTGCAGCAGGGTTAACCGGTGGTGGCAATACCTTGTTTACTGCACTGTCAATTGCTCCTATGCCACTATTAATTTCAGGCTTTGGCGATAAGGCAATATCCTGCGGGATACTTACATTCTTTGGAATTAAGCTGAATATACTGTCAAAGGAAAATGGGCATATCAACCTGAACATGACTACAAACCACAAGGCATAAGAATAAAGCTTAGGGAATTTTTTCATAAACAATCTAATCACTATGACAAAAACAATTACATAGCTTGCCGTAAGACTCATATTTAAAACAGCAAGAAACAGTGCATCCATTTCCTAGACCTCCTTGTATTCATCAATCAATCTTTTAAGCTCTTCCGCCTGATGGCTGCTTAATTTTTTACCTCTGATAAAAGCTGTAAGAAATTTCGGCAATGAACCTCCAAATGTATCCTCAACAAAACGTATGCTTTGCTTGGCATAGTATTCATCCTTTGTGATTACAGATGAAACCACAGTATCTTTGTTTTGAAAAATTCCTTTTTCACATAACTTTTTCAGTACTGTATATGTAGTGGACTTTTTCCAATTCATTTCTTTTTCACTTAGCTTGACAAGGTCGCCGGAGCCAATCGGTTCGCTCCCCCATATTAATTCTGCAAACTTTTCTTCTGCTTCTGCCAGTTTATAACACTTCATGATAAGCCTCCTTAGTTTATTTGAAATAGACCTTATATTATAAGTCTATACTTAATAAACCAAATTGTCAATGCTTATTTTTAGAAATTTAAAACCACTAATCATGATAATTGTATAATTGAAACTGCCTTTTCCTACAAATATATCCTCATACAAGTTTTATTTGTAATTCATCAGGATGACGCCGATTATTGCCATTGCCATGCCGATAG
>CAZAYQ010000273.1:0-1727 GCA_964489345.1 uncultured Clostridia bacterium
TAAGGTTTTTTCTATTAATTCATCTTCTGCCACAAAGGGTATGGTAATGTGATCTTGCCCTTCAAATTTTTTATTGTATTCAATTGTTGTTTCAATTGAATGCTCGTTTCTTGCCCAGCTCCTCCTTGCCACTCCAACCATTGTATCCCATGGAATGGAAGCATTAATTATTTCGTCCGCTCTTTTACTTCCGTCAAGAACAAGTCCGAAACCACCGTTGATTGCTTTGCTGATGCCTACTCCTCCCCCGTTGTGAAGGGCAACCAAGGACATACCCCTTGCTGCATTTCCTGCAAAGCAGTGAATGGACATATCAGCAGTTACATTGCTGCCGTCATAAATATTTGATGTTTCCCTGAAAGGTGAATCCGTGCCACCGGTGTCATGATGGTCTCTTCCAAGCATTACGGGGCCTATTTCTTTATTTCTAACCATGTCATTGAATTTTAGTGCTATATCCCGTCTTCCCAGGGCATCCTGATATAAAATTCTTGCCTGGGTTCCTACAACAAGTTTATTTTTCTCTGCATCTCTTATCCATATATAATTATCTCTGTCCTGGCCCCTTCTGTCCGGGTCTATTACAGACATTGCAGCCTGGTCTGTTTTATGCAAATCTCCAGGCTTCCCGCTTAAACAAACCCATCTGAAGGGTCCGTATCCGTAATCAAAAAGCATGGGACCCATTATATCTTCCACATAGGAAGGAAATATAAATCCTTCGCTGGTATCCCGGCCATTTTTGGCAATCTCCTTGACTCCTGAATCAAAAACAGCCTTCATGAATGCATTTCCGTAATCAAAGAAATATGTGCCCCTGTCAACCAGTATTTTCACTGCTTTAAAGTGGTCAGACAATGACTTATCCACCATCCGGGCAAATTTTTCTCTGTCAGATTCTAATAATTCAGTTCTTTCATTAAAGCTGAGTCCTTTGGGGCAATAACCTCCGTCATAGGGAACATGGCAGGAAGTCTGGTCAGACAGCAAATCCACATGAATGTTATTTTCCACTGCATATTCCAGCAAGTCTACAATATTGCCGTGATATGCTATTGAAACAGTTTGTTTTTTATAGAGGTGCTCTCTTGCAATTTCAAAGGCTTCTTCGAGGTTATCGGTAGCTGTTGAAACCCAGCCTTGAATAAGTCTTGTTTCTATTCTTGAATAGTCAACCTCTGCAATTATCCCCACCCCATTTGCTATTTCAACAGCTTTAGGCTGGGCTCCGCTCATTCCGCCAAGTCCTGAGGTTATGAATAAATGTCCTGCCAAATCCTTGTCATCGGCTATACCCAGTTCTTTCCTGCCTGCATTAATAAGTGTATTAAATGTTCCGTGAACAATTCCCTGGGGTCCTATGTACATCCAGCCGCCCGCTGTCATCTGGCCGTAGCTTGAACAGCCCATGGCCGTTGCTTTCGCCCAAGTCTTAGGGTTGTCAAACATACCTATCATAAGTCCGTTTGATATTATTACACGGGGGCTGCTTTTATGAGATTTGAAAAGTCCCAGAGGGTGACCCGACATGACAGCCAATGTCTGTTCATCTGTCAGTTCATCAAGGTACTTCATAATCAACTGATACTGCATCCAGTTTTGGCAAACCTGGCCTGTTTCCCCGTAAGTTACAAGCTCATAGGGGTAAAGGGCAACCTCATGGTTTAAATTGTTGTCTATCATTACCTGGAAGGCCTTTCCTTCAATGCATTTACCCTTGTACTCAT
>CAZAYQ010000274.1:0-1705 GCA_964489345.1 uncultured Clostridia bacterium
TCAAAGCTGCATATGTAGATGCTCCCGGTCTTTTTTCCAACAGCATAATAAGAGCCTCCCCACTCGGCTGTATCTTTTATGCGAAAGACCCAGCAGGATTCATCTACAGTATAAATTGAATCCAGCAGTGCTTCTGCAAAAACAGCATCTTCGTTGTCTGTATTTATGGGCAAATCCCCAAGAATATACCAGCTTACAGGTTCCAGGTCTGCTTTAAGCTTTGTTTGTCCCATATTCTGTGCTTCTTCTTCCGTAATGGCATCTTGTGAAGGGTTGGCGGATAAAAATTCATCCACATCATTATGTCGGATGTCAATACCGCTTCCTCCGCTTTCCCAAATACTTTCAAGGTTTACCATATCCGGCCTGCCGGTTGAATTTGAATGTACTATTAAACGGTATCCTCCTTCTACTTTATAAACCATAATGTACCGGTCATGACTTGAACTGGCATTCCCCCCCCTATACGGCCACAAATCCTCAAATAATAAATCATCACCTTTTCCGGCAAGCCGGCGCACATGGTCAAGTGTCATTTCTATCCCGTCCCTGTTGCCGCCCCATGGGAAGGGGACAATTGCTGTTTCCGTATCGGGTGCATTTTCGTCAATGGCAGAATCATCAGTCACATTGCTAAACCTATCCTCCCCAGAGCATCCACTTAAAATAAGTGCTGCTACTGCTGCAATGATTATTATAAAGTGTATTTTTTTGAAATTTTTCATGAGTATAAGTAACCTCCGTGATAAAATCTGCACGCTCATTATAATTTAATCCCTTCAATTATATTTAAAATTCACTTCTGTGCGGCTTATAATCAGCAGTTAAGCTGTCTTTGAAGTATAAAGACAGTTAACTTAAACCCTGCTGCAAAAGCTCCTATGATCGTGAATGTATCAAATATAGTCCATGAAAAGATCGTTAAAGCAATACAAGATATTTATTACTATAAGACTGTTTTTTCCGGGAATTTGTTCCCTCTAAGGTAAGCTTCCACCGTCATTTTATTTTTTCCGGGCATTTGGATTTCTTTAAGTATTACGATTCCGTCTTTTGCTTTAACAAAAATTCCTTCATTGTCTGCTTTTATTATATATCCGGCTTCATAGTCTGAATCATCAATTGTATATGATGATTTGTAAACCTTTATAATTTTTTCATCTATTGTAAAATATGCTGCCGGCCAGGGGGACAGTCCCCTTATTAAATTATGGATATTCTTTGCCGGCAAAGACCAGTTTATCTTTCTGTTTTGCTTATTAAACATAGGGGCATAGCTGGAAAGAGAATCGTTTTGTTTTTGAGCTGTTAATTCATTTTTCTCCAGTTTATCCAAAGTTTCTATCAAGAGGCCGGCGCCTTTATGCATCATGATATCATGAAGGTCTCCGGCATTCATGTTTTCATTGATTTCTACTTCCGTTTTTAGCAGCATGTCGCCGGTGTCTAATCCTGCATCCATCTGCATGGTTGTCACGCCTGTTTTTCTTTCCCCGTTAATAATTGCCCAGTTTAATGGTGCTGCTCCCCTTAATTTAGGCAGCAGGGATGCATGGACATTGATACAGCCGTATTTTGGCAATGTTAAAATTTCCCTGCTCAGTATTTGTCCGTAGGCAACTACAACAATTACATCAGGATTATAGGATTTCAGCACTTCAATATTTTCCTGCTTTTTTATTTTATCAGGCTGGAAAATTTCAAG
>CAZAYQ010000275.1:0-1694 GCA_964489345.1 uncultured Clostridia bacterium
CTGATTCCTCTCTCTCCAAAGGGCTCATAAAAAACCACCGGTTCAACCGTATAGTAGGCTGCACCTTCAACCTCCTCCCAGGATACGGTAAATTCTTCTTCCGGCAGCTTTTCTCCCGGCTTAGGTGAATATACATTTATTGTGTCTCTAAACACAAAGTTGAATTCACCGTCTCCCCCATTCAACTCAACAAATTGCCACGTTAAATTTTGAAATGCCTTAGTTGCAAGGACGGAGCCGTCTACTCCTACTCCCAAACTGTATACTCCGTCTTTAAGACCAAGTGTTTTAAATTCTCCGTTTATATCGGTTATGGCAACATAGTTTTCACCCCTGGCGTAAAAACTGAAACCTCCGGTTGATTCCTGCACATATATTTCCACAAAGGGCATGGGCCTTCCTTCATAGGTTACTTTTCCTGTTATAACATTATCTCCTTTGAAATTTTCCCTGAATCTGTCAAACCAATCATTCCTGTAATATGCACCCGAGCCGAAGCTTCTTCCTAATTCTCTCCAATTATTTTTATATAAATCTTTATGAATCATTTCAGCTTCTTCGTATTTTCCGTCAAATAAAGCGACCTCTGCTTTTAACACATCAAGGATAATGTCTTTTAACTCTGTCTCTTCATATTTTTCAATAATTGACTTTGCTGCTTCGCCTTCCCCATTTACATGGTGAAGAAATCCGTCATATACATCTGCTGTATATATCAGCTTTTCATCTTCGCCCTCTTGCCCAAAGTCAATCCATTCTGCAAGGGTTTTTGCATCTCCTGTTGCAATCAAAATATCGAGAAGCATTTTGTAAGATTTTATATAAAAATCTTTCTCTCTGTTTTTAACAGGTTTTTCTGATAAGGTTTCCATAAGAATTTGTTTAGCTTTATCCATATTTTCAGGGCTTGTATTTGCACCTCCGCCCCAACCTGTTAAAAAAATCGTATACTTGGTAAAACCCTTTATCAGGCTGTCTGCATAAAGATAATTGCTTTTGATATTTGGCGTACTGGCATAGGAAGCATACCTTTCGTAAAAAATCGATGCCTTTTCTGACCCTCTATCATCAAGAAAGCCTGCAATCATAAGGGTTGCTGTAGGTATTGCCCATATAAATGTCAGTATTAATACAAATACTGAAAAAATCAGTGTTTTTATCTTAATCTTTATTCTCATTTCTTGCCCACCTCATAACCCTCTCTGATTATTACTTGAGACCCTCCCATGTCAATAATTTTTATATTTTGCGTCTTGAACAAACCTCCCGGAATCAAGGTGACAGCAAGCAGGGCTGCTAAACCCGCTATTGCAGGTGCCAGGGGTATTTCTATCTCTCTGTTTAAAAACTCCCTGATCTTTTCATTTATGGATTTTTTTCTATGTTTAATAATATTATCAAGAGCTTTTTGTGACAAAGTCAGGTCAAATGTTTCTTCTTCCATAATAGTTTTTATTTCTTTGCTTAAATTGTCTTTCTTATTCATTTTTCTGACCTCCTTTCAAAAGGCTTTCCTTTAATAGGTTTCTCCCTCTTGAGAGCTTACTTTTTATTGTTCCTTCTTTTTCATTCAGCAGATTTGAAATTTCCTTTATTGAAAGATCTTCAAAATAGAAAAGTACAAGTACTTCCCTGTACAATGAATTCATTTCAAATATTTCTTTTCTTAACAGCTCTCTGTCAATATTTATTTC
>CAZAYQ010000276.1:0-1690 GCA_964489345.1 uncultured Clostridia bacterium
CTATGCTAAAGGAGTGTATAAAACTCTAATCTTCTACAGAGATATCCTCTGTTTTCGGTAAATCTTCCGGCTAATTAGAATCATCTGTTTTTGAGGGGAATATCCATCTAAATACTTTCATTATGCCTGCTCCTGCTAACAGCAGTATGTAAATAAAAATTCAAGGAGGGCACGCATAAAGTTTGACCTTTTTTGAATTATTCATCTTTACTTCCTTCCTTAAAGCGACAGCAATTCATGCTGTACCATATCTTAACAAATCCTATTATATTTTGCAAACATTAGCTTAAGCTTAAGTTTCTGAAATAATTTAATAGTATCTTGTTTTCTCACTTCATTTCAAAATAAAAAAGTGCTGTAAGCATTGTAATGTCAATTGGCGGAGAGATAGGGATTTGAACCCTAGATACAGTTTCCCGTACACACGCTTTCCAGGCGTGCTCCTTAAGCCACTCGGACATCTCTCCCTAATGCTTCACAGCAAAGTAAATTATAACTGAAAACAACAATGCTTGTCAATGGTATTTTCAGTTATCGTGAAATTTTACAAATTGGGTGAAATGTCCAATATCTTTTGCTGGTTATGTCTGTCATTGCCTTATAGTGAAATAATACCTTTTTTTATATTGCTTCTTTATTTTTAAAGCTTAGTAAATCATCAATGCTGTTTGATACAGCCTTGCTCATTTCATCATGTCTTGTTATGGATGCATCAAGTGTTGCATCAAAAACCTCAGGGAGCATTCTTTTTAAAACAGTGACCCCTGCATTAGTTGTGCCCCCCTTTGTTGACACCCGGTTTATAGTTTCTTCAAAGCTCATGTTTCTTTCCAGTAAAAGTCTTGAAGCACCCAGTAAGGATACAAGCAGCATGTGTTCCAGGTCTTCATCCGATACATTGTTGCTGCGTTTCGAGGCTGCTTTCACGAATTCAAGCATTATTTCAGCATAAAGGCCGGGGAAGGTGGCAGTCATGTTTTGGCTTAAGTTTATGTCTTCTTCATCTAATACTTTTACTTCGCTGAAAGAACTCAATAAGTTATGGAAATATGCTTTTTTCTCCTCATCTACATGGTCGTTGTGATATACAAGGGAAACCCCTCCGTTTACCATGGATATTAATGTGGGCATAAATATGGTAATGCTTCCCTTGTGAAATTTTCTGATATCTTCATGTTTAATCATGGATGTTGATACCATAAGATATGTTTTGTCATTAATATATGGCTGAATTTCCAACAAAACATATGGCAAATCCAAAGGCTTTACACAAAGCAATATATTACTGCATTTCTTTGCCAGGTCTGTTATGCTTGAGCAGATATTTATTGAGGGGTATTTTTCTTTTAAACTATGAAGTTTTTCAACCGTGCGGTTAGCTGCATATATATTTTCTTCAGCAAACAAATTAAATTCCGTAAATTTTTGTATAAACATTGACCCTACATTTCCAATTCCAATTATTCCTATTTTCCTTTCCATTTTGACCTCCAAATATTTTTTATATAAAAATAATCCACCCCCATATAGAGGCAGATATCCACGGTACCACTCTAATTACTGCATATGCAGCATCTCATTTCAAATAACGGTTTTTCCGTTTGGGTTGTTAGTCCCAAATGCTCAAAGACGGGTTCAATAACAAGAGGGACGAAAACTTCACACCAACTGTTTTCTCTCTTTAGTCCTT
>CAZAYQ010000277.1:0-1675 GCA_964489345.1 uncultured Clostridia bacterium
CAGCAGCTTTAAATCCAACTACTCCCTGGGAGGAAGAGTTGAAAAATATGAATTGACGGATTCAATCAGGGAGATTTCTTTAAGTGCAGCCAAATCCCTGAGTCTTGATTTTTGCGGAATAGATTTACTCTTTATGGAAGATTCATTTACTGTTTGCGAAGTAAACGGCAATGCAGGATTTAGAACAATCAGCAAGATATCTGATATAGACATTCCTATGGAACTTTTTAAATGGTGCAAGATGTCTTTATGATCTAACCCGATTTCTTCGACCGCAAGGGAGAAAGAAATGTCTCCGGAAGGTTTGTAACATTTGTTACAATAAATTTATTCAATCCATGTTAAAATATATTTGACTGGCATAATTGTTAACATAATGTAAATTATGTTACTTGATACAACTTTACTTGTTAACATAATGAAAACTATGTTACATGATATAATTTTATTTGTTAACATAATGCAATTTATGTTAACTGAAACAGGCGACGAAAGGGAGAAAATATGAGTATAGATATAAAAGATACATTGTTCAACATAACCGAAAAGCATAAAGAGGCTGGAGAGCTTTTAATATCTTTAGGCTTTGAAAGTTTAAAGGATGATATGCTTAGAAAGATTTTTGGAAGCTCCATTTCATTGGAAAATGCCTTAAAATCTAAAAAAATTAATGTGGATGAGTTCATAACTCAGCTGACGGAAAGAATTGAAGAAAATAAAACTGCCCAAAACAAATACAAGGATACAATAAGAATAACCGGAGTGCTTCCTTGTCCTGTTAAAGTTCCCCTCATGGAAACCTTTGAAAAGTGGCTTTGTGAACAGGACTTTGATTTTAATTTGAATTACGATTTAAAAGCTGCATCCATGGGGATTGGCTGGATAAAGGATGAGCTTATAAATTCCGACAAGGTTCCGGATTTGTTCATATCTGCAGGCTTTGATTTATTTTTTGACAAAAACCTTCTGGGAAAATACAAGTCAGAAAACCTTTTTGAAGATATAACCGGAATGCAAAAATATAACGAGGATTTTGAAGAATATAATCTTGAAGACCCAAACAATCAATATTCCATGCTTGGCATTGTTCCTGCTGTTTTTCTTGTAAACAAGGATGAATTAAAGGGCAGGAACATTCCTCAAAGCTGGGATGAATTGTTGTCAGAAGAATATGAAAACAAGGTGAGCCTTCCAATAAGCGATTTTGATTTATTCAATGCTTTATTGCTTAATATTTATAAACAATACGGGGAGGAAGGTATAAGAAGGCTGGCCAAAATATTCCAAAAGAATATGCATCCTTCTGAAATGGTTAAATCTCATATGAAAAGAGAAAAACCTGCAATTACAATAATGCCCTATTTTTTTACCTGGATGGTCAGGGAAGGAAGCCCAATGGAACTGGTATGGCCAAGAGACGGAGCCATAATAAGCCCTATTTTTATGCTAAGCAAGAAGAAAACAAAGGATAAAACAAAAACAATAGCAGATTTTTTTGCTTCAAAGGAAGCAGGGGAAATTTTATCCCACAAGGGCAAGATGCCAAGTGTAAATCCCCAGGTAGACAATCAGATTCCAAAGGAAAACAAATATATATGGCTTGGCTGGGATTTTATAAAGGAAAATGACATTTCAGACTTAATAAAGAAATGCGAAAATATATTCAATGAAACAC
>CAZAYQ010000278.1:0-1674 GCA_964489345.1 uncultured Clostridia bacterium
CGCGGGATGTTTATATAATTTGGAAGAAGATAAAAAAAGTATTATCGATATAATTATCTGCAGAAATTCAGTATTTATACATATATTTTGAAAATTTTTAATATAAATTATTGAAATGAAGTGCTGAGATTTTGCTTAAAAATAGGGTTGGGGCATCTTTCACTGTGTTCTGAATAACCTAACTTTTGGTGGTAGTATGAAGAAAAATCCTTTTGTTATTTTGCCGGTTTTTATAATTTATATTGCAGTTTTCAGATTCATTTATCTGGAAAATGGACTTTCCTTGATATTTCAGGTGTGTTTTCCCATATTTGCAGGGATACTTTTAGCTGCAGTTTTAAACCCTGTCCTGGTTTTTTTTGAAAAAACCCTCCAGATAAAAAACAGGTATCTTGCTGTAATAATGACTTATCTCCTTGTTTTTTTAATGATATCCACAGTGGTGAAAACTATCACCCCTAATATCATAAAGAGTATCATGCAGCTCTCCTTGGATATTCCAAAGCTTTACAGGAAGGCAAACAGCTTATTGTCCTATTTGGGGGATGAAATAGCCGTTAGAATTTATCTTACAGAAATTGCACAAAAGCTGTCTTCCATATTGACAGCCTTGATAAATAATGCTCTTACAAAGGTAATCGACATATTTATGGCTCTTGCCAATGCATTGTTGTCAATAATTATTTCTGTCTATATCTTAATTGATAAAGAGAGTATTGAAAATTGGATTATAGAATTATCCGGCATTTTTGCAGGAAGAAAAGCTGCAAATGATATTGTTAAAATAAGTCACACCCTCTACCGCAATCTTTCAAGCTACATATCCGGAAAGGCAACAGCTTCCCTAATTATGGCAATCTTAATTTATATAGGGTCAAAATATATAATAAAATGTCCATACCCTCTTATTGACGGAATGGTTATAGGAATTACCAATATGATTCCATATTTCGGTACATTCATAGGGGGTATTCCCATTGTTTTGATAAATGTTTTGTATAACTCCCAAAAAGGCTTTCTTTTGTTTATTTTGCTCGTGATACTGCAGCAGGTAGAAAATCTTTTTATTGACCCTAAAATTTTAAGCAGTCAATTGTCAATAAAGCCCATATTGGTAATTATTTCGATAATAATCGGAGGAGGCTTGTTTGGTCCTTTGGGACTGTTTTTTGCCGCCCCTGTTGCAGCATTGATTAAATCAATTGTTGATGTTTATATGCATAAAAAGTTGAATAAAAAGGTGGGGATTATTGATAAACTTTGAAAAATTGTGCACTTTTGTGGATAAAGCTGTTGATAACCCGCAAAAAAGGCATGAAAGCTGTGCACAAGTATTATGGGATAAAAAGTAAAAGATTGCCACCATTGTAATGTTAATGTAATACTAATTAAATGGTTATAATGTATAATACTATTAAGGAAATGCTATCTTATCTATAGTATTTTTTAATTGAATGCATTAAGGGTTGATGAAATGAAAAAAATATTATTATTGATGATAATTTTAATATTTGCTGCATCTTTTACCAATATCTATGCTGCTGACTTCCCTGACATAAATAAGGATTTTTATCTGGAAGAAGCAATAGGCTTATTGTCCGCTTATGAAGTTATCAGGGGATATCCGGATGGCACTTTTAAGCCTGACAGGGTGGTCACCCGTGCAGAGATGGC
>CAZAYQ010000279.1:0-1649 GCA_964489345.1 uncultured Clostridia bacterium
CGAAATCCAAGACGTAGATTTTTTCTGATATTTCCATAACCAGGTCCATATGATGCTCAATCATAAAAATCGTAAGCTTAAATTCATCCCTTATATTATGAATAAATGATGACAGCTCCATTGTTTCAGAAGGATTCATGCCTGCAGCAGGCTCATCCAGGAGCAGAAGGTCTGCATCAGTTGCAAGAGCCCTGGCTATTTCCAGCTTTCGCTGCTCACCATAGGGTAGGGAATGGGCTATTTCATTTTTCAATCTTAACAAGCTTAGCTTATCCAGAAGCATCTCTGATTTTTCCCGCATTTGTTTCTCTTCCTTGTTGGACCAAGGCATCCTAAATGTAGAGGACATAAAATTTGAGTTTAATCTTAAATGATTGGCAATAAGTATGTTGTCAAATACCGTTAGATTTTTGAACAATCTGATATTTTGAAATGTTCTTGCAATACCTCTTTTAGTTATTTTGTCAGGTTTAAGACCTGTTATATTTTCATCCTTATAGTATACATTCCCTTCAGTGGGGGAATATACGCCGGTAATAACATTAAAGGCGGTTGTTTTTCCTGCGCCGTTGGGACCTATCAAAGCTTCAATTTTTCCTTCCTGAACTTCAATATTAAGATTGCTGACAGCAGTAACCCCTCCAAATTTCATTGTTACATTGTTGATTTTTAGAATACTCATTATGCAGCACCTCCTTCATCGGTCTTTTTCTTAGGTCTTTTTCCGGAAAGCCGGTCAAAAATCAGCTTCCAGGACAATTCCTTCTGACCCAAAAGACCATTCCTGAAGAAAAGCACCAAGACCATCAATAATATGGAGAATATAACCATTCTTAACCCGGGACGGAATAATGGAATATTTATTCCAAACAAGGAAAAAGGCTCATCAAAGAATCTCAATACCTCAAGCCCTGCTGTAACCACGAAGGATGCTATGACAGTACCGGATATGCTTCCCATTCCTCCCAGTACTATAATCAAAAGAAAGTTGTAGGTGACCGGGAAGTAAAACTGGTTAGGGTTTACCGCAGCCAAGAGTGTTGCCAAAAGTCCGCCGCCGATTCCGGCAAAAAAGGCTCCTACCCCAAAGGACATGACCTTATGCTTAAACAGGCTGATGCCCATTGCTTCCGCTGCAATTTCATCTTCTCTTATTGCTTTAAAGGCCCTCCCGTAGCTGGAGTTTATTAAGAGCCACATTATACCTATGGAAAGGATAGCTACACCGAAGAAAACCCACATGGTGGGCATTTTAGGGATGCTCTTTATTCCCAATGCACCGTTTGTAATTGATTTTGTATTTGTAAAAACAATACGGATTATTTCCGAAAACCCTAAGGTTGCTATGGCTAAATAGTCACTCTTTAATCTGAGAACCGGCAAACCTATTAAAACTGCCACCAAGGCTGCCAGAAAACCTCCCAGCAGGAGGGCAGCAACAAAGGGGAGCTCAATTTGTGCTAAAACAGGATTCTGAAGTGTAATATAAAATAT
The DNA here is from genome assembly GCA_964489345.1 of uncultured Clostridia bacterium. GTDB lineage: Bacteria > Bacillota > Clostridia > Tissierellales > Sedimentibacteraceae > Sedimentibacter. Next base: position 1,495 of record CAZAYQ010000279.1, read on the forward strand.
TTTAGCCCTTTCAGCCAAGGGAACAGTGAATATTGCAACCGAATAAGCTCCGATTGCCATGAAACCCGCCTGCCCCAAAGAGAATAACCCCGTAAAACCGTTGACCAGGTTCATGGAAACACTCACTATTGCATAAATAGCAGATAAATTCAATA
>CAZAYQ010000280.1:0-1623 GCA_964489345.1 uncultured Clostridia bacterium
GAATTGAAGCTTTCGGAAATTTTTGACTCAAATATGGAGGCAATTGACTGCTTTATAAATAAGTTTTTGGAAATTACAGCAAATGGCAGCGGCTCTTTAGAAATTCTTGCAGGGTTTGATGGTGGTATAAATGGAGCATTGGATATCTTTTACGACAAACAAATTAAAGATGCTATAAATTTCGATAAAAAATTAATCAATTCTTTTTTTTCCTGGATGGCTGACAATGATACAGTGTGTAAGCTCAGCCGATCCTTATTTTCCTACGGAAAAACAATTGATAAAAGTTTGTATTCTCTTATGGACCCTGCTTTTGAAGGCAGCCTTAAAGCATATATCGAAGATAGTCTTCCCCTCGTAACTGAACAATTAGTAAATTATGTTCAAAAAAACAGCATGCTTATTGACAGAATTATTGAAGATTCCATAGACGAGGTAATTGATGAATCCCAAGGTCTAAAGACAAAATTGCTGAATTCGGTTAAAAATATTTATTTTGACAATTTAAGAAAAAAATACAGCATAGTTGATAAGATTATTTCATTTATCAGGCAGTTTACAGACCCGGAAAAGCTTAGCAGCCAAATAAGCAAAAAAATAATCCGGTACCTGGATACTGTAACCGTAAGCGATATAATCACAGAAGCGGAAAACAACTTCAAGCTTGATACAGCTTATGACTTTGTTGCAGACTTTTTAAACAAAAATAAAGAAGATATTTTTGAAAATATTGAGAATAACATTTCTCATTTACGTGTAAAAGATATTCTGCCCGGCTTTGTTTTCTCGTCGGAAAAATTATTATCAGCCGGACCGGTGCAAGAGTTTTTGAAAATTAAATTAAATGAATATGTTGAGGGTGTTCTCTCCAAAGAATTAAAAGTGCTGGCTGCCGAAGAAAAGCTTGATTATTATGTTATTTGGGCAGCTAAATATTTGAAAGAAAAGTATTGTGAAAATGAAAATTCAATAAAAATTTATCTGTCTGAAAAAATCAAGAATATTGAAATAAATAAAAATACTTTAAAAAATGAAGGGCTCAATAATTTTATTTGTCAAGAATTCTATGAAAAATACAAGTCTGCAGCTTCTAAATTAAAGGATGTTAATTTGTCTTTTGCTTTGGATAAATTAAACTCCATAGAAAACTTATCAAAAAATAGTTCTGAAACCCTTCGTAAATACATGATAAATAATACCGATACAATTTTAAGAGGCTCCATTAAGGGTATTGTTACAGATAATCTAAATAAGCTAAACGATGATGAGCTGGTTGACTTTGCAAATGATTTTATAGGCAGAGAATTAAAGCCGATAATGTTTTTCGGCGGTGTCTTAGGGGTTATTGCAGGTTTGACATTGGCTGCATTTCAGAATTCTCCCCTGGACCCTTCTGCAATAAATACAGCCAATATGGCAACCTATGCTTTTGTGGGATTCATTACAAATGTAATAGCTATAAATATGATATTCAAGCCGTACAAAGAAATAAAGTTTTTGTCTAGAATTCCGCTTTTCCATAACTTCTCTCTCGGCTATCTAGTTAAAAACCAGAAAAACTTTGCAAAAAGTACTGCACATTATATTGATACCAGCCTCTTGAGCAAAAAAAGCATAAATGAA
>CAZAYQ010000281.1:0-1622 GCA_964489345.1 uncultured Clostridia bacterium
GGGTTAGGGCATACAAAAACAGTAACCGCTTTGGTTACTGTTTCGTTTTAAATTATTAAAATAATTATTCTATATACTCTTTTGCTTCCTCTTCGCCTTTTAAAACCCTTAAGGCACCATAAGCCAAAGCTTCCATTTCATTTTCGCCCGGCATTATTTCTACTTGTGCTATAAAAGAAACTTTGTTTTTTATCCAGGAAGTAAGCATCTTTGAATGTGCAATACCTCCGGTAAGAATTACAACATCCACTTTTCCATCTACCACTGTAGCCAGTTCGCCGATTCCCTTTGCAATTTGATATGCCATTGCCTGGTAAATCATTTTAGCATATTCGTTGCCTTCCTGAATCATGGCCTCTACTTCTCTTGCATCTATGGTGTTTAAATATGCTTTTAGACCGCCGTTTCCTCTTAGCTTCCGCTGCATGGTTTTCTTGTCAAATTTGCCTGAATAACAAAGGTTTATCAAGTCTCTGCAGGGAACTCTTCCTGCCCTTTCAGGAGAAAAGGGTCCTTCATCATCGGAAATCAGGTCAATTATCTGACCTTCATGATGAATATTGATTGATATGCCGCCCCCTAAATGGGCAACAATAATATTTATGTCTTCATATTTTTCCCCAATGCTTTTAGCATATTTTATTGCCATTGCCCTTGTATTTAAAACATGGCTCGTACTGTTTCTCGGTATGTCAGGCATACCTGATATACGGGCAATGTCAGGAAACTCATCTGTCATTACAGAGTCATATATATATGAAGGCACCCCTGCTTCCTTTGCAATGTCATAGGCAATTGGAGCAGCAAGGTTTGATGCATGTTCCATCACCGGACGATTTTCTACCCTGTCAAGCATGAGCTCGTTAACTTCATATGCTCCTGATTTAACAGGTACAAGCATTCCCCCCCGTGCAACCACACAAGATAATTCTTTAACATTAAATTCCTTTTCCTTCAAATATGATCTGACAAATTCCAGTCTCATGTTAAGCTGGTCTTGAACATCATCAAATTTACTGATAAGCTCATCAGGATGGCTTAAATTTTTTGTAAAAATTTCTTTTTCATCTTCATACAAGGCTATTTTGGTAGAAGTTGAACCTGTATTAACAACAAATATTTTATAGCTCATAGCATGCCTTCCCCTTATACAGCATCCATTCCTTTATTGAACGCTTTAATGTTTATATCTACAAATTTTTCCTTCACCTGGTCTATTATCACAGCTTCCCAGTCAATGTCGGTTAATTTCATTGACTTGATAAGGGCTCCCAATAATACTACATTCATTACCTTTTGATTTCCTAATTCTTCAGCTATTTCTCCTGCACTTATAACCTTTGTCCTGGCTTTTCCTTCAATAAGCTCAATTAATCCTTGAGGATAATCAAGTTTTCCCATCAATATGGGGGCCGATGCAATTTCGAAATCATTGATTACTACAACACCGTCCGGTTTTAAGAATTCAAGCCAGCGAAGTGTTTCCATAGTTTCAAATGAAACCAGGATATCTGCTTCACCTATTCCTATAATAGGAGAGTTTACTTCACTTCCATACCTGACCTGAGTTGAAACACTTCCCCCTCTTTGTGCCATTCCGTGAATTTCTGACATTTTAACAT
>CAZAYQ010000282.1:0-1612 GCA_964489345.1 uncultured Clostridia bacterium
TGTATAAGCTATCCTGCCCTTGGCGAACAAGGGCCAAAAGTCCAAAGGAGGTGACACAAATGAGAAAATATGAAGGTGCTTTTATCTTACTATCTAACTTAGAGGAAGATGTAAGAAATGCAGAAATTGAAAAAATTCAAAACATAATAACCGACAGACAGGGAACAGTTGAAAAGGTTAATGAGTGGGGCCATAGAAGACTCGCTTATGAAATCGACAAGAAAAGAGAAGGTTATTATGTTTTTATTGAATTTACTGCAGGAGCAGATGCTGTTGATGAGATAGACAGAATTTGTAAAATAACCGAAAATTTTATCAGACATATGATTACGGTAGAAGAAGAAAAATAAATAAAGAAGAGGTAGTATTATGAATAATGTTGTATTAATCGGAAGACTGACCAGAGATCCTGACCTGAGATTTATACCTTCAACAGGTATGGCTGTTACAAAGTTTACATTGGCTGTAGATAGAGGGTTATATGGAGATAAAAAACAAGAAGCAATAAATCAAGGAAAACCCACAGCAGATTTCATAAATATAACCGTATTTGGAAAAACTGCCGAATTTTGTGCCAATTACTTTTCAAAAGGGAAATTGTGCGCAGTTCAAGGCAGAATACAAACAGGAAGTTATACTACACAAACAGGAGAAAAAAGATACACAACAGACGTCATAGCAGATAAAGTAGAATTTGTCGGTGCAAAGGAGCAATCTTCAACACCGCAGGGAAATGCGATACAGCCTGATAGCAGCTTTTTCAATGATTTCCCCGATGAAGACAATGACATATTTGAGCCTGTAGATGACGAAGATATCCCATTTTAATAAGCATTAGCGGAAGGAGGAGTACAATGAGTTTCAGACAAGGCGGAAAAGATGCCGGCGACAAAAATGAAAAATACGGCCAAAGAAGAAGACCCCGCAAAAAGGTATGCCAATTCTGTCAAGAAAAGGCAACACACATAGATTATAAGGACCTTGGAAGGTTAAAAAAATATACAACTGAAAGAGGAAAAATTTTACCGAGAAGAATAACAGGCGCTTGCGCCAAGCACCAAAGAATGGTAACAAGGGCAATTAAAAGAGCAAGATCAATTGCATTGCTGCCATATGTAGCAGACTAATAAAAAATCATATGGGGACATTCCTTCAAAAGCTATCTCACAAAGAGTAACCCGGCTTTGAAGGTGTGTCCCCATACATTTTCAAGTACTAATGGCATCCGCCGCCGCAACCGTCACAAGCCGAAGCCGGACTAACAACAGGCTTCATTCCAAGACCCCTGCCCCCATTTTCTTCGCTGGAAACAATTATAAATCCGCCATACTCTTCAACGACTGACTTTTCAGACATGAAAGTAATCTCATTAATTACTTCAACCTCATCATCATCATTTGCCTCATCAATAAATACGCCGAAAACCGGTCCGCTGCATCCCACCCTGTCAAGAGATATCCTTACATTGTAGGAGTCAACATTTGCATTATCCAATAATTCCTTAAATTCCTTGTACGCTGCATCGTCTATAAATATCATTGTATTTTCCTTTCTATATTTTTACCATACAATGATAACACACAAAAAACAAAATGTATATTAAAATTTTCCC
>CAZAYQ010000283.1:0-1612 GCA_964489345.1 uncultured Clostridia bacterium
TCTTTTTTTACTGCTCTCTTGGTATTCCATATTCACAAGGAACAGATATCTGGCACTTACCGCATCCATACCGGGGCTTATATTTTTCTTTTGTAATATTTAAGTAGTCTGAGCATTTTTTATGATCTTTTCCTGTTTCAACAGATATTGCATCTGCCGGGCAATTTATAGCACAGATACCGCACATGGTGCAATATTCATATACATCCTTATATTTTTTTATAGACGGTTCTAACTTTAGCTCTGTTACAATACTACCGAACCTGCCAGCCACACCTTTTTCTGTTATTAATCCTTTTGATAAACCAAAAGTGCCAAGACCGCAAACAAAGGCCACATGTCTTTCTGACCAATTGCTGGTGAATCCGTTTGATTTGAATCTTTTCTCTAATCCGGGAACCAAGCTTTTATACCCTTCATCGTTTAACTTGGAATTCAAGAATCTGCTGAATTCATATATAAAATTCTGTCCTTCAATACGTCCGTGAAGCCATTCATTTGACGGCCAGCTCATATCCTTTAAGTTACTGCTTCTTACTTTCTCAGTAAACGGAAAGAAATAAGTTATTACTGTTTTCGCTTCCGAGACCCATTCGTCTGGCATTATGAAATGGTCCCCTATAACAGTCGGATTTTTCAATGTTTGAAAGCCACTATCCCCTGCATCCCCATAAGCAAATATCGGTTCATCAAATATTTTCATTCCTGCGAGGCCATCTGTTATTGCCATTTCTGTTGAAACATGATTAAAGTCGGTCAAAACAAACTCTTGTGCAATTTTATTAATTTCTTTCTTATTCACATTTTCCCCCTTGTAGTTTTAAGGGACGGTTCTTTTTGTAAAAGAACCGTCCCTAAAGTTATTAACCAGCCCACCTATTCATCAAAGGCGTCCTTAACTGACCATTCCCTCCATACATTTCCTACCAGGTCCGGACCAGGTTTTAATACTTTCTTGCCCGGTTTCCATCCTGAAGGAGTTACCTCAGCACCTTTTGTTGCCCTTACATGCTGATAGGCTTGTACTTGTCTGATGCCTTCAGTAACATTTCTTCCAACGGGAGGAGTCAAAACCTCAAATGCTTGAACAATGCCATCCGGGTCTATAATAAACCTGCCCCTTGTTTCAGTGCCTTCTTCTTCGTTATAAATACCATACATTTTCCCAATCTCGCCATTTTGATCTGACAGCATTGGGAATGGAATATTTTCTCCGGTCATTTTTGATAATTCATTGTCGTTCCACACCTTGTGAGTAAATACTGAATCTGCACTGCATGATAATACTTGTACGCCCAATTCCTCAAATTCTTTGTTCTTAGCAGCAACTGCTGCTACTTCAGTAGCTCAGACAAATGTAAAGTCTCCCGGATAAAAACATAAATATACCCACTTGTCTTTAAATTCTTCTAGACTGACATTTACAAATTTACCTTGATAAAAAGCTTTTGCTTTGAAGTTAGGTGCCGGTTTTCCTACCCTAATCATTTTCATTTCCTCCTTCGTAGTATTTTCTTGTTTCTGTCCCGTAATTTTCGGTTCTTCTTCCAATTCAACGGAATCCATCGGCATTCCGCAGCTTGCATTTACTTCTTCCATATCATCCCTCCTC
>CAZAYQ010000284.1:0-1609 GCA_964489345.1 uncultured Clostridia bacterium
TTTGTTAGTTTACACTATTATATATATAAATATTATAAGTGTCTACCAAAAATTATCACCTTTTATATTGACATTAAAATAATATCGTTTAAAATATTATATAAGTTACATAAATTTGAAGGAGGATAAGAATGCAAAAATATGTTTGTGATGCATGCGGTTATGTTTATGATCCGGCGGAAGGTGATCCGGATAACGGCATAGCCCCCGGTACTTCATTTGAAGATCTTCCGGATGACTGGGTTTGTCCATTGTGCGGAGTTGGTAAGGACGAATTTTCACCTGAATAAAGGCTTGAAAAAAATGGCGGTTACCCGCCATTTTTTCTTTGTCCCGGAAGAATTTCCCTTATATAATTGTCCCTCCGCCTATTACTATATCACCGTCATAAAAAACAACTGCCTGGCCGGGTGTGACAGCACGCTGGTCATGAATAAACTCAACTAGAATCCTGTCTTCCCCGTCAGGGTGAATAATTGCCTCAGTTTCCTTTTGGCTGTATCTTGTTTTAACCCTTGCCTTCATGGAAGATGTAAGCTCTTCAACAGCTATCATATTTAAATCAGAAGCTTTCAGTGTTTTTGAATACAATTCCTCTTCCCCGCCTATAGTAACTGTGTTTTCCTTCTTATTCTTGCTGATTACATAGGCTGGCTTTCCTAAAGCAATGCCCAGTCCTTTTCGCTGGCCTACCGTATAATGGATAATTCCTTTATGCCGGCCTATTTCATGACCTTGGGGGTCGATAAAATTACCCGTTTTAGACTCAACTCCCATCTTATTTTCCAAAAATCCTGCATAATCGCCGTCCTTCACAAAGCAGATGTCCTGGCTGTCAGGCTTTCTAGCATTTATTAAATCTCTTTTTTTTGCTATTTCTCTTACCTGACTTTTGGTCATTTCTCCCAAGGGAAGCAGGGTTCTTGACAAATCATGCTGGTTAAGCACGTAAAGGACATAGCTTTGGTCCTTTGACAGGTCAAGGGCTCTTTTTAACAAGTATCTGCCGCTTGCCCTGTCAAATTCTATCCGGGCATAATGACCGGTAGCAATAAAGTCTTTTTCCATTAAGATTGCCCTTTGAATCAATTTGCAAAATTTTATATATCTGTTGCAGTCAATGCATGGATTGGGCGTAGCTCCTTCCACATAGGTTTTTTTAAATTTCTCTATCACCTCATCCCGGAATGCTTCCTTAAAGTTAAACACAAAATGTTCAATACCCAGTTTATGGCACACGCTTCTTGCATCCTCCACATCCTCCAATGAGCAGCATGTTCTTGTTCTGCTGCAGGATAAAAGTACATCTTCATCGGAGAACAATTTTAAAGTTGCTCCGCATATATCATAACCCTGGTCCCTGAGCAGGACAGCAGCAACAGATGAATCAACCCCCCCGCTCATGGCAACCATAACTTTCTTCTTCATAAAATCTCCTATTCCTGATTAAGCTCATCCCCGCTATTCTGATTTCGCAGCTTGGTCTCTAATTATATAATTCAGTATACTCATTGTCAATAATTTAGAAATGTGCAAAATTTCAAATATTGTGCAGAGAAAAAATGCATTTGTGTCAGTTTTGTTGATTTAAATCGATTTTATATGGTAT
>CAZAYQ010000285.1:0-1557 GCA_964489345.1 uncultured Clostridia bacterium
AAACTTCCTCAAGGCTGGTAAGAGCAGATTGGCCTGAATATTCACAGGAAGAAATTTTTGAGGAAGCAGAGGAAAATATTGAATTTATAATGGAAGCAGTAAGGAGCATTCGTAATATCAGGGCAGAAATGAATGTTCTTCCTTCAAGAAAGGCAAGGGCAATATTTATTCCTTCAAACTCAGATACTGAACTCTTCATCGAATCAGGAGCAAAATATTTTTCAACATTGGCAAATATTACTGAAGTTAAAGTTGTTAAGGACAAGAAAGAAATAGGTGAGGATACGGCATCTTCAGTTATTGACGGCACAGAAATTTTCCTGCCCTTAGCTGACTTAATCGACTATGAAAAAGAAATTGAAAGACTTGAAAAAGAAAAGGCAAGGCTTGAAGATGAATTAAAAAGAGCTGAAGGGAAATTAAGCAATGAAAAATTTATAAGCAAGGCTCCGGAAAATGTTGTTAATGAAGAAAAAGAAAAATTTCAAAAATATGAGCATATGATGGAAAAAATTATTGAAAGATTAGAACACTTAAAAAAGGAGACGATATGAACTACAAGGAAGTATTAGAAAGAGCAAGAGAAAGGATGGCACCAAACTGCAGAGTTTGCAAGGAATGCAACGGCATAGTGTGCAAGGGGGAAATTCCGGGAACCGGCGGCAAAGGAAACGGCAATGCATTTAAAATATGTTTAGACTTTTTGGCTTCAGTTAAAATTAATATGGACACAATCTATAAAAATGAAGGACAGGATACTGCCATTTCATTGTTTGGCAAGAACTTCAAATATCCTTTTTTCGCAGCTCCCATAGGAGGCATGAGTTTAAATTATAACGGCTCCATAACAGAAACAGAATATATAGAAGCAATAGTTAAGGGCACATTAAAGGCAGGCAATGCAGGATTTACGGGAGATGGTCCTGCTGACAACCTATTCCTGGACAGCCTCCCTGTTATAAAGGAAGCGCATGGAATTGCAGTACCTACTCTTAAACCATGGAAAAATGACAAGGCGTTAGAAAAAATCAAAATGATTGAAGAAGTTAACGCTATGGCATTTGCAATGGACATTGATTCAGCTGGACTTATTAATTTAGCACTGGCAGGCAAGCCTGTTTCTGCAAAAAGCGTTGAAGAGCTTAAAGAATTAACTTCTGCAACAAGGGTTCTTTTCATCGTAAAAGGTGTAATGACTGCAAAAGGAGCTGTAAAGGCTTATCAGGCAGGTGCCTACGGAATTGTGGTATCATCTCACGGAGGAAGAGTTTTGGCTGACGCTCCGGCTACATCCGCCATGCTTCCTGAAATAAAAGAGGCAGTGGGGGATAAAATTAAGATTTTTGTTGACGGTGGAATTCGTTCAGGAGCTGATGTGTTCAAGGCTTTAGCCTTGGGAGCAGATGCAGTATTGATAGGAAGGCCTTACGCAATTGCCGCCTTTGGAGGCGGAGCTGAAGGTGTGGAATTATATACTGAAAAAATAGGAGCCGAATTAAGAGAAACAATGATAATGACAGGATGTAAAAATATAAGCGACATAACAAGAGACAAAAT
>CAZAYQ010000286.1:0-1548 GCA_964489345.1 uncultured Clostridia bacterium
TAGTAGTTATGCACCACAACCTGCTTGACCACAGTGATATTATATGGGAAGACTACACAGTGGATAACAACACAAGCGTATTGAATACATTCCATGAAATCGGCATACAGGTTGTTCTGTCAGGCCATATACACATTCAAGATTTTAAGTCCCATACATCCGTAGAAACCGGCAACACATTATATGATATAGCCACTAGCAGCCTTCCTGTATTCACTCATCAGTACGGACAGCTTGTATATTCGCCTTCACGGGGCTATGACTATGAAACAATAAAGCTGGATGTTGAAAAGTATGCTAAAGATAATAATTTGGAAGATGAAAACTTGCTGTCATTTAATGAATATTCTCAGAAGTTCTTTGTAGACAATTTATGCAGTAAGCATAAAGACAGTATAGAGCTGCTGGATATTTCCGATGAACATAAGGCGGAAATATTTAAAACCGTTGCAGATATGAATAAAAAATACTTCTCAGGATACAGAAACGAGGCCTTGCAAGACCTCATAGAAAGTAAAGGATTTGAAATTGTTGAAGGTTTAGACGAATGCTTCATACATGAATATATAATGGGAATGATCAAGGATGAAAATGCAGACAACAACAAACTTCATATCCCCATAAACTGAGCCTTTAAAATCTCTTTCATAAGAAAGACATCTATTTGCCCCGGTGCGGACTGTTCCTTATATGAGGCATAGGTCATGCACGAACCGAATAACTCACAAGAAATTCTTGAAACGATACCGAGAGGTCCCATAGAAATGGCAATAAAGGGACCTTTTTTTACTTTCTTTAATTCAAGGGCCGCTGAAAGAAGGGTCAGAACATCTTCTTCAGTTTTGGGCATTACTGCCACCTTGGCAATATCTCCGCAGTCTGCCATTTTACTTAGCCTTGTGATTATTTCCTCCTCAGGGGGAGTTTTTTGGAAATCATGGCTTGACAAAATTGTTAATACATTATTTTTTCTTGCCAGGCTGACCGTATAAGCTGCCTCATCAACTTGAGAAAAAAATTCAATGTCTATGAGATCAATCAATCGGCTTTCAATTGCAATCCTGTTAAGTTCAAAATAATAATCATCTCCTATATCAGAAACTCCTCCTTCATCTTTTGTGCGCAAGGTAAAAAGCAGGGGCTTATCATATATTTTCCTGATTTTTTCAAGAAGCTCCATTACCTTTGATTGGTCTTTTGCAAATTGATAGAAATCTGCTCTAAGTTCAACCAAATCCATGGGTGCTTTATTAAGCTCTCTAAATCTTTCGAGAATGTCATCCTCTCTTATACCGGTTACAGGCACACAAATTTTCGGCAGATTATTAGAAATTATATCATTAAAAGGTTTATTTTTCATTAAAGTTCTCCAAATTTCACATAATTTTTATACATTATACAACAAGAATAAGAGAATGGCAACAATGAAAACCTTATCACAAGAAATGTTGAAGTACCAATATTATTGTTTGACAATGCATTGTGAGTCATAATATAATTATATAAATATAAATTAATGTATCTGAAAGATTCTAAATTTATTAAAGG
>CAZAYQ010000287.1:0-1540 GCA_964489345.1 uncultured Clostridia bacterium
TTGGAAAGGAATTTTAGTGTTTTGCTTATAACTGTATTTGTTTGAGTTAAAACAATTTTTATCTCCTTCATAACTATCCCCTAAAAAAATTGTTACAAGTGTATTAGCACACTTAGTACAGTAATTGCATTATATATCGTGTCACATTCCTTGTCAACATATATTTTTAAATAAAAATGGTGCACCTGAGAGGAATCGAACCCCCGACACATGCCTTAGGAGGGCACTGCTCTATCCTTCTGAGCTACAGATGCACATTATTTTTAAATCTTATACTATTTTTACTCTTTTGTCAAAATAAATTCTTGAAAAACCTTCCTATCCTTAGAAGAATATTAGCTTTTTCTATATTTACATTCACTGAAGCGTCAACCTGCCCGATTTCTTCTCCATTGACAAAAATACTTATGGTTCCTATTTTATCACCTTTTGACAAGGGTGCCTTAACGGATTCATTATAAGTTATTTTGCTTGTAACTATATCGTCATTTTTTATAAGCCTGCTAAATTCTGATGCCGGAAAAACATTGACCTTTCCGGGTTTTGAATTGGATATATAAACCTTGTCTAAAGCTTCAGATACATCGGTCAGCTTTAACTTCTTAAAGCTGTTTTTACCGTATTCCAAAAGCTCAATTGTTTTATTTAACCTGTCTTCATGGCTTTGAGCCCCTAAAATTATTCCTATGAGTCTGAAATCCTGACCTTTTCCTATCACAGGCACTGTGGATACCAAACAGATTCCTGCCTTGTCCGTATATCCTGTTTTTAAACCGTCAGCCCCTTCTACAAGCCCTATTATAGGATTTGTTGCAGCCCTGCTGAAGTTTCTTTCAGGAATGACCAGGTCAGGCTCTTTTGTAATTTCCAAAATTTCGGGATAAGTTCTTATAACATGCTGCACCAGCTTGAACAAATCCGAAACAGACATATAATTCTGACCGGTTTCCTCATCGTTTATAGGCAGACCGTGAGGATTTATAAAACTTGCAGATAAAAGACCAAGTTCTGACGACTTGGCATTCATCATATTGACAAAATTATCCTGGGTTTTTCCCACATATTCTGCCACCGCTGTTGCGCAGTCATTTCCCGAGGTTATGAGCATTGCCCTTACCAGTGTTCTCAGTTTAATTGTCTCCCCTGCAATAATTCCAAAATTGCTTCCTTCCGTAGTGGCAGCATGACCGCTTATCAAAACATCGTCATCAAGAGAAATATCTCCTGAAGAAATCTTATCCATCATCAAGGTATAGGTCATCAACTTTGAAATACTTGCGATAGCCAGCTGCTGGTTTATGTTGTACTCATATAGTATTTCGCCGCTTTCAAAATCACCCAGCAGGGCACCCTTAATATTTTCATTTATATTTATATCTGCAGCAAATACAAGAGTATTTGTAAGCATAATGATTAGTAAAAACAGGGAAATCATCTTTCTGAGCTTCTTCACAAAAACCCCCTCCTATCATCTATGCTATAATTATATAATAATCTACAGATAATTGCATTAGCAATTTTAAAAAATTGTTGAAAAAAT
>CAZAYQ010000288.1:0-1536 GCA_964489345.1 uncultured Clostridia bacterium
TTCTTTGCAACATATGCCACTATGTTTTCGGTTAAGGTCATCATATCGTTGAAGTCTGCATATGGTTTATAAACCTCCATGGCTGTATATTCAGGGTTGTGGTTTGCGTCCATTCCTTCATTCCTGAACATCTTTCCCATTTCATAAACGCCGTCCCCAAGACCTCCAACTACAAGTCTCTTTAAAAAGAGCTCATTTGCTATACGCATATACATTTCAATATCCAATGTATTATGGTGTGTAATAAAGGGCCTTGCATTGGCTCCACCCGCTATGGGGCTTAAAATAGGAGTTTCAACCTCTAAATATCCTTCTCCGTCTAAATATTCTCTAATACCGCGTATTATTTTATTTCGCATTAAAAAAACTTCTTTGATTTCAGGGTTAACTATTAAATCTACATATCTTTGTCTGTATCTTATATCCATATCCTTTAAGCCATGGAATTTTTCAGGAAGGGTCTGCAGGGATTTGGATAAAAGCAACACTTCTTCGGCCCTTACGGATACTTCGCCTGTCTTTGTTTTGAACACCTGACCCTTAACTCCCACAATATCGCCAATGTCGTAAGTTTTCAGCCAATTGTATTCTTCCTCGCCTATATTGTCTTCTTTAACAAACATCTGAATTCTTCCTAAATGGTCCTGGATATCGTAGAATCCAACCTTGCCCTGTCCCCTCTTTGACATTATTCTTCCGGCAATTGATACAAATTTTCCTTCCATTTCTTCAAAATTATCCTTTATACGTTTTGAATCGGAAGTCACCACATATTTTGAAATTTTGTAAGGGTCCCTGCCTGCATTTACTAAATCATTTAATTTGTCAATCCTTACTTGCCTTAAATCACCCGTTTGTCTTTCATCCAATTTTTACACCACCTTGTCATTCGTAAATTTTTATTTAAACGGTTAATATTTCGTATTTTATTTTTTCTCCCACAGGGGATTCAACTTCAATGATTTCACCGAGTTTCTTTCCCAAAAGAGCTTCTCCCAAGGGTGAAACATTTGATATTCTTCCTTTAAAAGGATCTGCCTCAGCGGAACCTACTATTGTATATTCCATTTCCTCATCAAATTCCAAATCCTTTATTTTAACTTTTGAACCTATGTTGACAACTCCATTTTTCTTGCTTGTTTTTATGACCTTTGCATTTTTTATCATAATCTCAAGCTTTGCAATCCTGCTTTCAACATTTGCCTGTTCATTTTTAGCTTCGTCGTATTCTGCATTTTCGCTTATGTCTCCAAAAGCCAGAGCAGCCTTGATTTTTTCGGATATTTCTTTTCTCTTTACTAGTTTAAGCTCATCCAATTCGCTTTTTAATTGTTCCAAACCTTCAGCTGTAATTAAAGTTTCATTATTCTTCATATTATTGCTCCTTTTAATAATGTAGCTTTTATACCCATGCCATCTGATATATATTTCATTGTATTATCATTTTAATATATTATGATAATTTGATGACAAAACTTTCAATTAATTAGAACATTATAAACAAGTAACTGATTATTGTCAAGATTTTTGTAATTT
>CAZAYQ010000289.1:0-1513 GCA_964489345.1 uncultured Clostridia bacterium
AGACCTGTTTATATGCCTACAGATACAATTAATGTATGGGGATTTGCAAGACATAGGGATGATAAATCTATTAATAAGGTAAGAATTGAATTACTTGAAGTTAATACAGGTTTAGTGTTTGCTGAAAAAACTGTAGACCTTACAAATATAGGTACCTACCAAACAGAATTTGAAATAAAAAACGCTGCAACAGAATACTTTCAAATAAATGTATACGACAATGATTTGCAAATATCTACAAAATATATAGCTGTAGGCAAATATACAAAGCCTCTTTATACAGTAAGCGGTGAATTTGATAAAAAATTTGTTTTCAGCGGTGAAAGTATTAATTATAAGGTTAATGCCAATTTCTTTGACGGTAATCCACTGCCGGGATTGGAGCTTAAACTTGGCAGCTTTCCAACAAACTACAGCGGAAGTATTAATTACGAACAAATAGATTCAACCCTTAAGCTAAATGACAAAGGAGAAACAGTGATAAGCGTAAATACAAATGTAAATAATGACAGCTGGAGACCTGTTTCTATAAGAACAAGCCTTTGGAATGCAAAAGCAGAGGATAAATCTGTTGGTCTTATGGATACATTTGAAATTTTCCCTAAACATAAAATGCTTGAAATTGAACAAAACGATATGGATCATCCTGAAAACATAAGTATTTTGCTGCATGAATTAGACATTACCAAGTATGACAGCCAATACTATGGCGGCTATGAAAAATTAAGGGGTAATCCTTTAAATGGTTCAGTATTGGTAAGCATTAGAGAAAACTATTATGAAAAAGTCAAAAATGGGGAGCATTACGACTATATAAATAAGGTAAATGTTATTGATTATACCTATAAACATATTGAAAATGTAGTTTTCAATGAACTTATAGAGGTAACTGGAGGCTACGGCAATCTTGTAATTCCTAATTTCAATCCTCAAAGAACATATAATGTGGCAACAGAATATATAGATGAAGAAGGCCTTATAAGCGAGTATTCCCATATAGGAAGTTATTACCGTTCTTATGAAAGACCTTATTATTACTTGGAAAAGGATGATAATAAAGAAAATTACAGATTAAATGATAATATAAATTTAAATCTTATGTACAGCGATGAAAATGTCCAAAGTACTGATAAGGATAAGCTTATACTCTTAATTATGAAGGATGGGCTCCTTGATTATAAAATTACCGACGATACAAAACTTAGCTTTGATTATAAAGAAGAATATATACCAAATATTATGATTAACTCTATATATTTTAAAAAGGGCTATATGTATCCTGTAGGCTTAATTGGCTCCTTGTATTATGATACCACGGAAAGACAAATACATTTTGAGGTAACAACAGACAAGGAAAATTACAGACCCGGTGAAGAAGTAGTATTAGATATTAAAACAAAGGATGAAAACAATAAACCCATTACTGCAGATGTAAATATCTCTCTTGTGGACGAGGCGTATTTTGCCTTGTTCGGAAAAAGCGTTGATACATTAAATTCATTATACAGCAGCG
>CAZAYQ010000290.1:0-1513 GCA_964489345.1 uncultured Clostridia bacterium
TCGTCCTTAAAAATAGCGAAGTATCCCATTAGGCATGAGATTCTTCTGCTTTATAATATGAGGGGTTGATATCCCTCTTTCTATTCTTCTTCTTCCATAAATTCCAACAAATTAGACAATTCAGCAATGCATTTGTCCTCGTCTGAACCTTTTGTGATGATTACCAATTCATCGCCCTTCATGGCCCCCAGGGCCATAATGCTTATAATGCTCTTACCGTTTGCTTCCTGAATGCCCTTTTTGATTATAATTTCACTGTCAAAGTTTCTTGCTTTTTTTACAAATAAAGCGGCTGGTCTCGCATGCAGTCCAATCTTATTTTTTAGAACTACTTTTTGTGATCTCACTTTTTACACCTCTCTTTTCATGCTCGATTAAATCTTCAGCAATTTCTTCTATTTTTCTTAATCTATGATTTACTCCTGATTTGCCAAGGGGAGGATCCAACATTTGCCCCAGTTCCTTTAAACTTGCATTGCCGTGTTTCAGCCTTAAATATGCCAGTTCCCTTAAATTATCCGGAAGTTGGTCTATAACCTTATGTTTTTTTAATATTTTGATATTGCTTATCTGCCTCATTGATGTATCTACAATTTTATCCAGATTTGCAGTTTCGCAATTTATCACTCTGTTTATTTGGTTTCTTGTTTCCTTAACAGCCCTTATATTTTCAAAATCCAAAACAGCGTTGTTTGCACCCATGAGAGCCAGTAAATCGGAAATTTGCTCGCTTTCCTTAATATAAGTTACGTAGTTGTTTTTTCTGTAAATATTCTTGCCCTTTATTCCATATGTTTTCAAAAGCATTTGAATAGTTTTGCTTTGTACTTCCTTATTGCTCACAAATTCAGCATGGTAAGACTTTTCCGGGTTGCTTATTGAACCGCTTCCCATGAATGAACCTTTTATATAGGCTCTTTTGCTTAAGTCGGTGCTTATTAATTCTTCAGTTACATCATAGTTGAAATTCATTATGTTGAAATCATTATTTTTAACAATTTTGCTATTTGTAAGAAACTGTTTGGTTAACTTTTCATCAATTTTAATTATGTAATTATTCTGCTTTTTAAGTCTGTTGCTTTTAGAAACACTTACTTTTGTATTTATATCATAGGCTGTTTTTAAAACCTTGAATATTCGTCTTGCAACAGCTGCATTTTCAGTTAAAAATTCTAGTTCCACCCTGTTGAGACCTTTTATTGTGATATATCCTACAGTCCTGACAAATGCTGCTGCTTCAGCTTTAGCACTTAAGAGGTCGCTTATTTCTGTTCTTGTAAGTTCATCTTTAATTCTTGAAGAAAAAGTCATTATATCACCTATCCATATGAGTGGAACATAATATCATCTACAGCTTTCTTGATGATTTTTCTTTCATCATCATATCTGGCAACTGTCAATGACTTTTCAAAGGGCAGAAATTTCGCTTCTACAAATCCTTCGTTTTTTTGGGCAGAGCAGTTCATATTTCTTGCCATCATCAAATACCAATGAACTTCTTTTCTTATATGTA